>PNLC01000116.1 GCA_013822885.1 Bradyrhizobium sp. | reverse complement strand
GTCGGTGCGGCCGCGCGCGCCGCCGAACGCGGTGCCTTTCCATACCCGGCCGGTCACGAGCTGGAACGGCCGCGTCGCGATTTCCTTGCCGGATTCGGCTACGCCGATCACCACCGATACGCCCCAGCCGCGATGGCAGGCCTCGAGCGCCTGGCGCATGACGGTGGTGTTTCCCGTGCAGTCGAAGGTGAAGTCGGCACCGCCGTCGGTAAGCGTGACCAGGTGCGCAACGATATCGCCGCCGACCTTGGTCGGGTTGACGAAGTGGGTCATGCCGAAGCGGCGGCCCCACTCATCCTTGCTGTCGTTGATGTCGACGCCGATGATCTTGTCGGCGCCCACCATTTTGGCGCCCTGGATGACGTTGAGCCCTATTCCGCCGAGGCCGAACACGACGACGTTGGCGCCAGGCGTGACCTTTGCGGTGTTGACAACAGCGCCGACGCCGGTCGTGACACCGCATCCGATGTAGCAGCTCTTGTCGAACGGGGCGTCTTCGCGAATCTTTGCCACCGCGATTTCCGGCAGCACGGTGAAGTTCGAGAACGTCGAGCAGCCCATGTAGTGGAAGATCGGCTTGCCCTTGTGGCTGAAGCGCGACGTGCCGTCCGGCATCACGCCCTTGCCCTGCGTGGCGCGTATGGCAGTGCAGAGGTTGGTCTTCTGGCTCAGGCAGCTTTTGCACTGCCTGCATTCGGGCGTGTACAGCGGGATCACGTGGTCGCCCGGTTTGACCGACGTTACGCCGGGGCCGACCTCGCGAACGATGCCGGCGCCCTCATGGCCGAGGATCGAGGGGAAGATTCCTTCGCTGTCGAAGCCGTCGAGCGTATAGGCGTCGGTGTGGCAGATCCCCGTCGCCTTGATCTCGACCAGGACTTCGCCGGCCTTCGGACCATCCAGATCGACTTCGATGATCTCGAGCGGCTTCTTGGCTTCGAACGCGACGGCTGCGCGTGTCTTCATTCTCAACTCCACTTTCGCTTTTCGAGCCACCGCAGGTACGTGGCGTGCCCCGTTCCTTGCAGATCCCGGCGCATCATTTCTTGCCCATGCAGGTGTTCTCTGCCTCGGTGTATGCGTTCGGCTTGTCTTCCTTCTCGGCAGGACGAACGCGCCCGATGGCGTCATTGGCGCGGGCACGCAGGTAAATGTAGATGTCGTCCATGTAGCAGGCGACGTTCGGATTATCGCCGAGCGCCGGCATGACGGAGTTGCCGTTCGTTCGGCCGCTCGCGACCACACCGACGAAATCGCCGTAGCCCATGGCCTTGAGCGAATCCATCAGGGCAGGGGCGTAGGTGGATCCCATTCCGTCGGGCCCATGGCACACGTGGCATTCGGAGTGATAGCGGCGGTATCCGGAATAGGTGTACCAATCCACCGTACCGTCGGCTGCAACCTTGAAGGTCGGATTACCCTCCTTGTCGAAATACTTTCCGTCTTCGGATTTGACGGCGGCCGCATCGCCCGCGTTCTCGGCGAGCGAAATTCCTCCTGACACCACGACGAGTATCGCAGCACCCACAAACCAGACTGTACGCAAGAGCTTGTCCTCGAAATTCGGTGAGAGGCGAACCGGCGCATGGAGGGCTCCCATGCGCCGGTTCGAGTTTGGCTCAGCTTACTGAGGCAGTGCGAAGACTGTCAGCGTGCCGCCGAGCGCGGTGTAGTTGCTCAGCGCGGCATAGCCGCCGACGGCGCCGAGGCCGGCGGTCGGGTCGGTCAGGCCGGCCGCAAGGCCGATGCCCGCCCAGCCACCAACGCCCGAGAGCACGGCGACGTACTGCCGGCCGTCCCGCTCATAGGTATTGACGTTGCCGATGATGCCGGACGGGGTCTTGAACTTGTAGAGTTCCTTGCCCGTCTTGGCATCGACTGCCTTGAGGTAGCCTTCGAGCGTTCCGTAGAACACCACGCCGCCGGCGGTGGCGAGCGCACCCGACCACACCGAGAACGGCTCGGGATTCGACCAGACGATCTTGCCGGTCTTGTTGTCCCAGGCGATGAAGTTGCCCATATGGCTCTCGCCGGGGGGCGGATACATCGAGAGCGTTGCCCCGACGTAGGGCTGGCCAGCGGTGTAGCTCACCTTGAACGGCTCGTAGTCCATGCAGACGTGGTTGGTCGGCACGTAGAACAGCTGCGTATCCGGCGAGTAGGCGGCCGGTTGCTGATCCTTGGTGCCAAGGGCTGCCGGGCAGATACCCTTGGTGTTCTTGTCCTCGCCGCCCTTCTCGGTCGAGTACTGATCGACGACCTTGGGACGTCCATAGGTCGGCGAACTCTTGTTCATGTCGACGCCGGTGGTCCAGTTGACCTTCGGATCGTACTTCTCGGCCACCAGCAATTCACCGTTCTCGCGGTCCATCGTATAGGCGAGCCCGTTTCGGTCGAAATGGGTGAGCAGCTTGCGGTTCTGGCCGTTGACCTGCTGATCGCTGAGGATCATTTCGTTGACGCCGTCATAGTCCCATTCGTCATGGGGCGTCATCTGGTAGACCCACTTGGCCATTCCATCGTCCGCGTTGCGCGCGAAGATGGTCATCGACCACTTGTTGTCGCCGGGGCGCTGTTTCGGGTTCCAGGTCGAGGGATTGCCCGAGCCGTAGTAGACGAGGTTCAGCGCGGGGTCATAGGACAGCCAGCCCCATGTGCAGCCGCCGCCAATCTTCCACTGGTCGCCCTGCCAGGTCTTGATGCTGGAATCCTTGCCGATCGGCTTGCCGAGGTCGGTGGTCTTCACGGGATCGACCAGGAGTTGATCGTCCGGCCCGCTGGAGAAGGCGCGCCAGGCCTGCTTGCCCGACTTCATGTCGTAGGCGGTGACGTGACATTGCACGCCGAACTCGCCGCCGGAGATGCCGATCAGGACCTTGTCCTTGACGACCAGCGGCGCGGAAGTTCCGGTGGCGCCCTTGGCGGGATCGCCGTTCTTCACCGACCACTCCACCTTGCCGGTCTTGGCATCGAGGGCCACCAGCGTGGTGTCGGCCTGGTGCAGGAAGATCTTGCCGTCGCCATAGGCCACGCCGCGGTTGACCGTGTCGCAGCACATCACCGGGATGACGTTGGGATCCTGTTTCGGCTCGTACTTCCAGACGATCTGGTTGTCCTTGGATAGGTCAAGAGCATAGACCTTGTTCGGAAACGGGGTGTGGACGTACATCATGTTGCCGATGACGAGCGGTCCGCCTTCATGGCCGCGCAGCACGCCGGTCGAGAACGTCCAGGCGACCTGCAGTTTCCCGACGTTCGCCGCGGTGATCTGGTTGAGCTTCGAGTAGCGCGTATTGGCGTAGTCGCCCGCCGGCTGCACCCAGTCCTTCGGGTTCTGCGACATCTTGATCAATTCGTCATTGGCTATGGCCGCGCCTGCCGTCAGCGCCGCCATGGAGCCAAGACAAGTTGCTATCAGCACTTTGCGCATTGCATCCTCCCACTGGTGAATTCCCGGGTTCCGTCGAGACGGCCCACGTTCCATTTTGTCCCGCACCGTATCCCGTTCGGTCATGGGAAACTTGCCCAAGAGGGAAGGGCATTTGCTCCATAGCGAACCGCAACGAACTTTCTGACCTGCCGCCGCACGCGATCTTCAAGCATCTTGGCGTCGCCTCATGCGGCACTGCAATGAAGCGAGAAGGGCAAAGCTTGCGCGACTGCATCGGCGAGGTTTCCCTTGACGGCGCGGAAACTAAGTCCGAGGATTGTGAAGTGGATGCCGGGACATAGGTTGCTTAGCAACAACGACTGCTCTCCATTGAGGTAGATGTCGCTTCATCGTGACCCATCTTTCGCGGGCCACAGTCGGGCCACAGTTGCGTTTCTCGAATCCGGGGTCCTCGAATCGGTGGCTGGAAATGTCTGATACGGTCCACTCGCTCACTACCTCCGGTTTATCGCCGAAGAAGCAGATCCAGTGCTGGTCAGAAGCCCTGACGGATCTTTGTGGCCAGTTCGACATCGATCCGCTGCAGGCGTCGTCGCTCGAAGCGCGGGTCAACTACACCACCGTTTCGAAGCTGAAGCTCTGCCAGATCGAAGTGAGCCAGCACCGGATCGCGCACACCGTGTCCCGTGCGAAATCCAGCGAACATCCCTACGTCAAGATCCTGTTCCAGACCCACGGAACTTCCTATTTCGAGCAGGACGGCCGGCGGTTCGAACTGATGCCCGGCGATTGTCTCGCCTACGATGTATCGTGTCCGCACACGATCATCAGTCCGGCGCTGACGCGGCATGAGGTCGTCATCGTGCCGAAGGCGCTGCTGCAGGAGCGCGGCTTTCACACATCCAAGATGTCGGCGTGCAAGCTTTCGGCGCGCACCGGCACCGGCAGGATAGCCCATGACTTCGTGCATGCCGCGTTCGACCAGGCCGCGCGACTGTCGCCGAACAATGCCGTCGTCGTCGCAGACTCACTGATCGATCTGCTGCTGCTGCCGCTGCGCGAAGCGGACGCTACGTTCGATCGCGGCGGCCCCGAGGCGATGTATATTCGTGCGCAGGCCTTCATCCGCGAACATCTGCGCGATCCTGATCTGTGCATCGACCAGATTTCCTCAGCACTCGGCTGCACCAAGCGCTATCTGCACATGCTGTTCAGCGACCGCGGCATGACCGTCAGCGATTATATCTGGCAGGCGCGCCTGCAGAACTGTCGCCACGAACTGGAGACGCACGCCGGCAAGACGGTGACGGATGTGGCGTTTTCGTGGGGCTTCTCGAGTTCCTCACATTTCAGCCGGGTCTTCCGCAAGTATTTCGGCATCGTTCCGTCTTCGATCCACAAGGCGCAACACGGCACCTCGTCTTCAGACGCTTCCTAGTCCAAGCCGCAACGATCACGTGTTTTGTTACGTGTGTCCGGCGCGCGTGATGGCGTGATCAACCCATCGGCGTATTTGGGCAGACGCTCGGCCGCGGCCTGGAGCCGCGCTTGTCGAGCGGCACGTTGCAATTGTCGATACGCTGTTCGTCCATCCACTTCCTGCCGAGGCGCTCCTTTCCGGTCAGCGTTTCCGTCGAGGCCTTGAAATCCGGCACCGGTTCGCTACGCCGCGAATTGTCCTGTGCCGTTGCTGGCAACGCGAAGAGGATCGCAAGAAGTGCGCCGACTGTTCCAGTGTACGATGATCGCATGATGGTCTCGAAGTCCATGTTGTGTTCGCCGCAAAGGTTCGCGTGCTCGATTAGACAACAGCGAGATTTCTGAGGCCACCCGGAACCTGTGGCTCCCTGATCGGTTTTGCGTTCGTCCTGCTGCGCCGGGGCGCGTGTGCCGGGAGCAAGGGAGAAGCAGATGAAAACGAAACGTATTATTCTCGCGTGTTGCGCCGTGGTCGCCCTGAATGCCGGCAGTGCGTTCGCCGGTCCCTGCGACACCGGCGGCCGCGCTGCAAACCTGAAGGACGCGGGTTCCGGACCGGCATCGACCGGCAGTGGCCAGACGACCACAGGCATGGCTGCAGAAAAGGAACATCCGCCGACCGCTACGATGAATCGCGCAGCCGGTGACGTGCCTGCCTCTTCGCAGGATGTTCAGAGGCAGATGCAAGGTCAGCCGACTGCAGCGCAGGAAGCGCAGGGTGCCAAGCCTGACTCGAAGATGGCTGGCAAGGACTGTTGAGCACGCGCCTGGCCGCTGCGGCCGTAATGGCTGTAGCTGACTGCCAAGAAAATCTTGCGCGCTTTGACTGGGAGAGAAGCAGCCTTGTCCGGAAGCGAAGTCTCGCCGCGCAACGCGTACGTCGAGTGGCTGTTCCGCACTTGCGCTACGTGCGGGAGGTCCCTAGGTTCAGCCCGGGCGTGAGCATCGCGCCAAACTTGTTGGGAGGACCCGATGACTTGGAAGACTCCGAAGATTGTCGAAGTGCCGGTCGGCATGGAAATCAACATGTACGCCTGCGCAGCGCGCAAATAGACTGCATCGGAACGATCTGCCCGGCTCTGGCGCTATGTCGCTACGGGCCGGGCGGACGTCATGTTCGATACGACCGGTTCGAGATTTCAAGAGCAGCCTTTCAAGACCTCACCGCAAAATCAGCGAGTTTATTGGACCGAGCGTGGCCAGAGTCCGGCTCCGGGGCACGCGTAAGCCGCGCTTCGCGAATTCAATTGGCGGTAAGCCCACGTGTTCCGAGTCTTCGCCCGCGTCCCTGCGATATGGTAGGGTGCAGCGTCGGTCAGCGACACTGTCGCTTTGATTCCACTTCATCCCCGTGGCTTGTGAATGCCAATCCGTTCGAACACCTGCCGGGCAGTCGTCGTGTGTCTTTCCGCGTTGCTTCCGGGCGGTGTCTGTGCGGAGGGCATCGATACCGAGCATCTGTTCGGCTTCATGATCGGCACCGACGTCGGCAATGTCGGCGAGCGCGAATTGCAGAGCCAGACCGACGGACGATTTGCCAAGAACGGCGGAACCTACCGGGCGGCCGGCCAGGAGTTCGAACTGGAATTCGTGCCGGTCAAGAATGTCCGGGTGGAGTTGGGAACCAGCTTTGCATCCTATTACATCCGCAGCGTTGCAGGCTTCGGGGACCGGCGCATAACGTCCTGGGAGGGCGTTTCCGTGGACCTGCGTTACCGATTCCTGGAGCGGGACGAATCGCCGTTCGGCTTTACGTTTGCGGTGGAAAACCACGCCAGCCGCATCGACGAGACCACGGCCGCGCGGGTGCGGAGCTACGGAACTGAATTTACGGCGGCGTTCGACCGCGAGCTTGTTCCAAACCTCGTCCTCGCCGCCCTCAACCTGACCTACCAGCCGGAATGGACCCGCATTGTCGGCACCCGGGCCGCCGAGCAGGAATCCACCATTGGCGCCGCGCTGGGCCTGATGGTGCAATGGCGACCGGGCTTCTTCCTTGGCGGTGAGACACGCTATCTGCGGCGCTACGAAGGTATCGGTCTGGAGGAACTCGGCGGCCAGGCGCTGTTCATCGGTCCGACCGCCTATTTCCAATTGTCGCGGCGCACGCGGTTGACCGCGGCCTGGAGCACGCAGGCCTGGGGACGCCCGGCCGGGTCGAAGGCGGCACTCGATCTCGTCAACTTCGAACGTCACCAGGCGCGGCTGATATTCGGCGTCAATTTTTGAGGCGAGGGGACGGCAATTGGGTTAACCGGGAACCGGACCTGCGAGGCAATTTTCGGGGCATTTGTGAAACATCGGGCTGCCAGCGGCGTAGCTGTTCGTGATATCCATTCAATGAGTGCAGCTTAGGATGTCGGCCATGAATGCGATCGACCTGGTCATAACCGTATGCGCCGTGTTGTCGCCGGCAACATGCGAGGAACGCCATCTGGTGTTTTCATCGGACGTTTCGCCGCGGCAATGCGTCATGGCCGCCCAGCCCTACATCGCCAAATGGGCGGGCGAGCATCCGAAATGGAATGCGGTCAGGTGGCGTTGCGAATATCCACGCCCCAACGACCGGGCATGAGGGCGTAGTTTCAACGGCAAGGATTACTTGCTGCAGTCCTTCAGGTCCTTGTCCGCGATCGAGAACACCGCATCCGCCTTGATCTCGATATTGCGGACGACGCACTGCCTTGCGTCGGGGTAGCTGACCCTGGCATCGTACTGCCCAGGCTCGACGCCAATAATGCGCAGGCGTTCGTCGTGGTCGACCTCCTTGTCTTTGTCGTTCACGGTCTGGTTCGGTCCCCAGGAATCCTTGCCGACCGGCGACAAAAGCCCGAGATCGTCTCCGTGGTCAGGTTCCACAGCCGGATGCCTTTGCCCTTGCTCTGCGCGGCGAGATCGCCGGCGCCCGCGAACAACAGCGCCAAGCCCAGTATCCATCGCATCGCTCAGTCCTCCCTTGCCTCCCTCGGCGAAATTCGCGCCATAGTCACGTTAGCAGACTCCAGCGCCGTTGCCGTCATCCGTTGCGCGATGTCCGCTTTGATCGCAGCGATCCCGGCTTCGCTTCGCGCACCGCGCGGTGTCGGGATCGGCAGTTCGGCAACAATGTGTGTCGGTCGTGGCGACAGCAGGAATACGCGGTCACCCAGACGCACCGCGTCGTCAATGTCGTGGCTAACCAAGAGGGTCATGACCGAGCGGCTGTCCACCAGCATGGCGATCTGTTCGCGCAGGCGAGCGGCGAGGGCCTGGTCGAGCGAGGCCAGCGGTTCGTCGAGGATGAGGAAATCGGGCTCGATGGCGAACGCGCGGGCGAGCGCGACGCGCCGGGCGAGGCCAAGCGACAATTCGCCGGGGAAATGGTTGCGGTGTTCGCCCAACTCCAGAATGGCAAACAGCGCGGAAAGCCTGGCTTCGTCGACCAGCGGTGCGACCAGCCGCACGTTCTGCTCGACCGAACGCCAGGGCAGCAGCCGGGGCTCCTGGAACACCATACCGATCCGCACGCCGGGCGGACGCGAAACGTGCCCCTGATAGTCGTGGTCGAGGCCTGCGAAAATCCGCAGCATGGTGCTCTTGCCGCAGCCGGACGGACCGACCAGCACGCCAACTTCGCCAGTGCCGAGCGTAAACTTGAGGCCTGATATCACGGCGTGTCGTTCGCCCGCGGCGTTCCTGTATTCCTTGCTCGTGATGTCGACCTCAAGCCGCACGGGGCCGCCACCGCGATAGCCGGACTTCAAATGGCTGCACCAGCAAGGTTTCGATGACGAGCACGACCGCCGCGAAGCTGAGCGAGTAGGCGAGCAGCAGCGGGATGTCGAACAGCTGGAAGGCGACGCCGATCTCGAAGCCGACGCCATTCGGACGTCCGAGCAATTCCGCGACCAGCACGATCTTCCAGACCAGCGAAAGCCCCGATCGCGCGGCGGCAGCAATGTAGGGCGCCAGTTGCGGCAAGACGACGTGCCGGAACGCCCGCCAGCGCGGGATCGCAAACACCGTGGCCATGTCGTCGAGGGACGCGTCCAGGGCCCGCGCGCCCTCGCGCAGGGTGACGACGGCGGTCGGAAGCTTGTTGACGGCGATGGCCGCGATCGCGGCCGCCTCCGTCAGCCCGGCCCAGATGTAGGCCAGCACGATCACGACGAGCGCCGGCAGGTTGAGCAGCAGGATGAGCCAGGGATCGCAAATTCGATCGGCAAGCCGAACCCGGCCCATCAGGTAGCCGATCGCTGACCCCAGCGACATCGCAAGAACGAACGCGAGCGCCACGCGCGCCAATGTGGCGCCGAGATTGAAGAACAGCGCGCCGGACTTTGCTTCTGTGACCGTCGCCGCGAGCACGATCGGAGGAGGCGGCAGCTTGGCGTCGCCGATGAGCAGCGAGGCGATCCACCAGGTCGCAACGAACACGGCAAATGACAGCAGGCGCGGCACCTCAATCTCCGGGGATCGCGTGATAGTAGGTACCGGGTTCGAGTTCCTGTGCCGGACCGACCAACTCTCGGCCGCCGATCGCAGCCAGCACGCGGTAGAGAATGCGGGCGTCGGCTTCTTCGTCGGCGATGGGACGCTGCGGAACGCCTTCCCGATAGCGGTCTCGATAGGTGCGCAGGGTGGTGGCGTCGGCGGCGCCGGTCAGCGGTGCAATCGTCTCCCACGCCGCATCCGAACCCGACAAAATCTCCTTTGCCTTGCGGGTCATCGCGATGAACCGCGCGATCGCATCCTGGTTGGTGCTGGCCCATTTTTCGTCGAAGACGTAGCCGAGCATCGCGGTACGGCCCTTGGCCCCCAGTTTCGGCAGCAGATCCTCGATGCCGGCGACGCGGCGAAAACCCCTGGCTTCCAGCACGGCGCAGAAATTCCAGTAGTTCAGGGCCGCATCCATTTCCCCGTCCAGCGTCTTGGCCATCAGCAGTGGCGGCGCGCCATAGGCGATCGTCGCGTCCGACTTGAGGTCGATGCCTGCCTGTTTCAGCCACGCCTGCAGCAGCAGCCAGTTCTTGTCGATCGGGCTGCCGGCAACCGCGAGCTTGCGGCCTTTGAGGTCAGCTAACGTCCGGATCGGGGATGAGGCCGGCGCCATC
>PNLC01000115.1 GCA_013822885.1 Bradyrhizobium sp. | reverse complement strand
CCCAGTACAAAAAATGGTCGGGCGCCGACAAGGTCGCGGCCATTCTCGGCTGGGGCACCGCCGACACCGAAGCACTGACGGGATTCCTGGCCGAGGACAAGATCCCCGACATTTCGGCCTCCTATGCCGCAGCACTCTCCGACCCGACCGGCGCCGGCGGCAAGGCCAAGCCTGCGCCCTACAACTTCTTCTATGGTCCGAGCTACTCCGACGCCGTTCGCGGCATGCTGACCTGGGCAGCCGAGGACTGGAAGGCCAAGGGCAAGCCCGGCAAGCCGAAGTTCGTTCACATGGGTGCAAACCATCCCTATCCGAACGCGCCGAAGGCAGCCGGTGAGGCCATGGCCACCGAACTCGGCTTCGAGTTGCTGCCGCCCATCGTATTCGCATTGACGCCCGGCGACTACAGCGCGCAGTGCCTGACCCTGAAGAGCTCGGGCGCGAACTACGCCTATCTCGGCAATACCGCCGGCTCCAACATCTCCGTGCTCAACGCCTGCAAGGCGGCCGGCGTCGACGTCCAGTTCCTCGGCAACGTCTGGGGCATGGACGAGAACGCCGCCAAGGCTGCCGGCGCGGCCGCCGATGGCGTGGTGTTCCCGCTCCGCACCGCCGTGGCATGGGGCGGCAACGCACCGGGCATGAAGACCTTCATGGACATCTCGAAAATGTCGGACGCGACGGGCGCAGTCTACCGTCCGGTGCACTACATCGCCGGCGTCTGCACCGCGCTCTACATGAAGGAAGCCGTCGAATGGGCTGCCAAGAATGGCGGCGCAACCGGCGAGAACGTCAAGAAGGGCTTCTACCAGAAGAAGGATTGGGTGCCCGTTGGGGGCGAAGGCGTCTGCAACCCCTCGACCTTCACCGACAAGGATCACCGCGGCACGCTCAAGGTCGATCTTTATCGCATGAAGGTCGCGGGCGCGACCGACGCGCCGCTCAACGATCTCATCAAGAACGGCGGTATCAAGCTCGAGAAGGTGAAGACGATCGACCTGCCGCGCAAGCCCGAGTGGCTCGGCTGGTGAAGTCAGGGGACGCGCCTGTACGCGCCCCAACACTCAACTGTCATCCCCGCGAAGGCGGGGATCCAGTACGCCGCGGCCTCTCGGGCTCATCCGCGACGCCTCTGGAATACTGGATCACCCGCATTCGCGGGTGATGACGGCGGAGGGTGGAGCGGAAGTCCCGCTCCCCCAACAAGCCAGGATCACGAACCATGACTGAAACAACCGAGATCAATCGTCCCCTGCCTGCCGCGCCGGCCGCCGCGCCGGCCGCCGCGCCGCTGCTCAGCGTCCGCAACATCGAGGTGGTCTACGACAAGGTCATCCTGGTGCTGCGCGGGTTGAGCCTCGAGGTACCGAATGGCGCGATCGTGGCGCTGCTCGGCGCCAACGGCGCCGGCAAGTCGACGACGCTGAAGGCGATTTCCGGGCTGCTCAAGACCGAGGACGGCGAAGTCGTCCGTGGCGAGATCGTGTTCGACGGCGAGCGCATCAACGGCATCGATCCCGACAAGATCGTCCGCCGCGGCGTGTTCCAGGTGATGGAAGGCCGCCGCATCATCGCCGACATGACCTCGATCGAGAACTTGAAGCTCGGTGCCTTTACTCGCAGCGACAACGAGATCGGAAGCGACATCGACATGGTGTTCAGGTATTTCCCGCGCCTGAAGGAACGCACCGGGCTCGCCGGCTATCTCTCCGGCGGCGAACAGCAGATGCTGGCGATCGGCCGCGCGCTGATGGCGCGGCCCAAGATGATCCTGATGGACGAACCATCGATGGGCCTGTCGCCGCTGCTGGTGAAGGAGGTGTTCGGGATCATCAAGGCAATCAACCGCGACCTCGGCGTCACCATCCTCTTGGTGGAGCAGAATGCGCGCGCAGCACTTTCAGTCGCAAGCCACGGCTACATCATGGAACAGGGCAAGGTCGTGCTCGACGGCTCGGCCGACGAATTGCGCGATAACGAGGACGTCAAGGAATTCTACCTTGGCGGCGCCGGCGAACAGCGTAAGAGCTTCAAGAACCTGAAGAGCTTCAAGCGGCGAAAGCGATGGCTGTGAATAATTTCAGGCGCTCAGCCGAGCACCTGCTCCGCTTCCGTCACCGCGCAGAGAACATGATAGAACGAAGACGCAGGGATGGTGGCGACCAGCGAGTTGCCCTCGCGGTCGAACTGGTCGTACCAGCCGCCCGTGACGGGATGACTGAGATAATGGCGTTCGAGCCGCGCCAGCGCCGCACGCGCTTCGTCCGCAGCCCCCGCCTCGCCCGCTTCGGCTTGCGCAATCCACGCCTTGGCGATTTCGGTCTGCGGCCACAGCCGGCGCGTTTGCCGCCTGATGTTGCCGTTGGCGTCACCCTCGTCGACCAGGCAGCCGGTCGCCTCGTCGCGGTAGCGCAGCGCCGACGCAAGAAGTTCGCCGCGGTAGCGTCCGGTCGGGCAGCCGGTGATGCGTTCAAAGCCTTTCAGGAGCCAGGTCCATTCGGCCTGGTGTCCGGGCTCGATGCTGACGGGCTCGATCTTCGAAAAATCTTCCTCGAAATATTCGCCGAGCACCTGCCGCTGCTTGTCGTAGAGATTGGCCAGAAACAGCGCAAAGAAATCGCCGGCGCGGTTCTGGAACACCAAATCATGCGTCGCGTCGAACGCCGCAATCATCGATTCGAACAGGTGCATGTGCGGATTCTGCCGCCGCGGCAGCGACACCGGCAACCCTTCGTGAACGCCGCCATGGGGCGAGCGCAATTGCGTATCGACGAAATGGCACAGCGCGTCGATCTCGGCGCGGAGCTGCGCGTCGCGCTCGAGCGCATGGACGCTCGCCAGCGCCAGCAGCACGAAGGCATGGTCGTAGGAATCGCGCAGCGGATCCAGCACGCTGCCATCAGGATTCAGCGTGTGCACAAAGCCGGGCTTGCCGTCCGGGGCTTTCGCCTTGGCCAGCAGGTGCTCGAGTCCCTTCAGGGCGATCGCGCGCCCGTCGGGATACCAGCCCATTTGCGCGGCCTTGGCATAGCAGTAGATCTGGCGCGCCTGCACGAAAACGCGGCGCGGCGCCTGCGTATCGGCGCGGCCGTCCGGATCGAGCCGGTCGATGAAGCCGCCCGCTGTCTGATCCCAGCCTTCGCTCGACCACAGCGGCAGGCAGTGCTCGATCATGCGAAGCTTCAGCCTCGCCACCACATCGGCCGAATCGTCTGCCGCCGCAGCGCTATGCGTTTCAGCCATTGGGTTCCCTGGAATATCTCCGACACCGGTAGCCGTCTGATACCACGTCAGAAGCGGCGCGCAATCGATGTAAATCCAAGGCATCAGCCATGACCGAACACTACGACGCCCTCGAAACGCGCGAGCCTGGCACACGCGAGAGCGAGTTGTTTTCCCGCCTGCCGGATGTGCTGCGCAAGGCGCTTGCCGCACCGGCCTATGCCGAGCGCCTCAAGGGCGTCGATCCTGCCTCCGTGACCGGCCGCGCCGCACTGGCGCGCCTTCCCGTGTTGCGCAAGTCGGAGCTCCCCGCCCTGCACAAGGCCGCGCCGCCTTTCGGCGGCTTCGTCGCAGGTCCCCTCGGATCGTTCGGACGGCTGTTTACGTCGCCCGGTCCGATTTTCGAGCCCGAGCCGGTCCACGCCGACCCCTGGCGCGGCGCACGGGCGCTGTTCGCGGCGGGTTTTCGGCCTGGCGACGTGGTGCTGAACACCTTCAGCTATCATTTGACGCCCGGCGGGTTCATTTTCGACGCCTCGGCGCGCGCGCTGGGCTGCGCCGTCATTCCGGCCGGCCCCGGCAACACCGAACAGCAGTTCGAACTGATCGAGGCCTATCGGCCGGTCGGCTATAGCGGCACGCCTGATTTCCTCAAGATCCTGCTCGATGCCGCGGCGAGCGCCGGCCGCGAAGTCTCCTCGATCAAGCGGGCGCTTGTTTCCGGCGCGGCTTTCCCGAAATCGTTGCAGGACGAAGTCCGTTCGCGCGGCATCGATGCCTATCAGGCGTTCGGCACCGCCGACCTCGGCACGGTCGCGTTCGAGACGCCGGCGCGCGAGGGCATGGTGGTCAACGAGGACCTGATCCTGGAAATCGTCCGTCCCGGCACGGGCGATCCCGTCGCACCGGGCGATGTCGGCGAGATCGTCGTCACTTCGCTTGACCCGCAACACCCGTGGATCCGCCTCGCGCTCGGCGATCTCACCGCGGCGCTGCCGGGAGTGAGCCCCTGCGGGCGCACCAACATGCGGATCAAGGGCTGGATGGGCCGCGCCGACCAGACCACCAAGGTCAAGGGCATGTTCGTGCGCCCCGAGCAGGTCGCCGAGATCGGCAAGCGCCATCCCGGACTCGGACGTTTGCGCCTTGTGGTGACGCGGTCCGGCGAGAGCGATCTAATGACGCTGAAGGCCGAAACGACCGCGCCGGGCGGAGCGCTGCACAGCGAACTCACAGCAAGCCTGCGCGCCGTGACGAAACTTGGCGGCGCAGTCGAACTGGTCGGCGCCGGGACGCTGCCGAATGACGGCAAGGTTATCGCCGACGAGCGGACCTGATTGTCATCATCACGTCACGGCAGGCATCACGACGTTATCCATGGCAGAGCAGCAGCCTGCCGGCGCGAGCCGGCAAGCTTCCTGTCTCGGAGAGATTACTTCTTGAGACACAGTCCGACGGTCGGATTTGCGGCACACTTGGCGCCGTCAGCAGCACCTCCGGCTGGACAGAACACAGACACCAGGGTCTCACTGGACTCGCAGTTCACGCTGCCATCGGTCTGCACGACCCGAAGCCCGGTTTGACCGGCGTCGCCCTTGTCGCCTTTCGATCCTGGAGTGCCCTGCGGCCCCTGTGGACCTTGCGGACCCTGCTGCCCCTGCGGGCCAGGAACGCCCTGAATACCCTGAGCGCCTTGCGGGCCCGCCGGACCCTGCGCTCCGGTCTCTCCTTTCGGACCCGTCGGACCCGGATCCCTGCCGCAACCAGCAAGCCCGAGCGACAGTCCGATCACCATAACCAACACCAGCTTCTGCATGTTCAAAACCCCTCCTCACATTGACCGCCGCCTCATTAAAAAAGGAGGACATGCGCAACGCAATAGCCGACCGCGTTGCCAAACCGGACCAGATTGGGCATCAGTGTGCCGGTCATCTTCAGGCCACTGATTTGCAGGTAGGATGCAGCGAGAAATCCAGCGGCGGGCAAGTAGCACGGGCAGATGACGTCACAACCCGTAGATGCACTCGACCCGACCGGAGCGCAGGCGCGTGAAGCGTTCGACTGGCGCACCGCCCGCAACAAGGAAAACCCCGCGGTGCTGGTGACAGGCGCCGACGGGTTTGTTGGCCGGCACCTCGTTCCCTACCTTGCCGCGCGGGGATTCAAGGTGGTCGCGGCGTCGAGGACGGCCGCCAGCTTCGATAATCCCAACGTCTCCGCAGTTTTGCTGCCGGATCTCGCGAAGTCGTTCGACTGGCGGCCCCTTCTGAAGCAATGCGACGCCGTGGTTCACCTTGCCGGCATCGCTCACAAGCCCGCCGACGACGACTTTTTCGACCGCGTCAATCATCGTGCAACGTCGGCGCTTGCGCAAGCGATGTCCCGCGACGGCAAGAAACATCTGGTGTTCGTCTCATCGATCGCCGCCCAGTCCGGCTCCTCTTCGGATCATGAGCTTGCCGAGGATGATGTTCCGGCGCCCATCAATGCGTATGGACGATCCAAACTCGCCGCCGAACAGGCGATCCGCGCGGCGGGCATTTCATTCGCTATCCTGCGGCCGGTCGTGATTTACGGCGAAGGCGAGAAGGGAAATTTCGCGATCGTCCACCGCCTTTCGCGCCTGCCGATTCCGCTCCCGTTTGGAGCGCTCAACGCGCCGCGATCCGTGTTGTCGATCCAGAACTTCAACTCCGCCGTCGAGACCGCGCTGAGCAATCCTCGCGCACGGGGAGAAACCTTCATCGTGTCCGATCCGGCACCGGTCACGGTAGCAGGCATCATCGCGCGTCACCGTGTCAGCCTCGGCAGATCACCCTGGCTGGTACGGGTACCCGAACGCTGGATCAAGGCGTCTCTGAAGGCCATGGGCAGGGGCGCGATTTGGGAACGAATCGGCCGCCCCCTCGTGGCACCTCCCAGGAAACTGCTTGCGATCGGCTGGGAGCCGTCCTGACCGAGCGATCGGACGGGCGCTATCGGGAGCTTGCACGATCTTCCCCCCTGCCGTATCTAACGACCCGAAAATAGTGGCGTTTCCGCGCCAAGAGGCCGGAACCGGTTGCCCCTTTGGACCCGCCAAATTGCCCGACAAGAGCCACCTTACCATCGCCGAAAGCGACACGATCGAACAGGCGTTCCAGCGGCTCAATGCCAACAAGCTGGGGATCCTGTTTGCCCGCGATGCCGCCGGGTGCGTGATCGGGGCCGTCACGGACGGCGACATCCGCCGGCGGCTGCTGACCGGAATATCGATCCAGGGCGAGGTCGCCAGTTGCATCAATCGCAATTTCGTGTGGGCGCGCGCCGGCGCGCCGCGCGAACAGATCCTGAAACTGCTCGACCAGCGCGTCCATGTCGTCCCGATCCTCGATGCCGGCGGGCGGCTGGTGGACGTATTCAGCCGCGATCGCTTCACCCTCGGTGAAGAGAGCGAAGTATTCGCCCGCGCACGCTCGCCGGTCCGAATCAGCTTCTCCGGCGGCGGCACCGACCTCACGCATTATTTCGTCGACAATGACGGCGGCTCCGTCATCAACGCCACCATTGCGATGTACGCGCACGCTACGTTGCGGCGGCGAGCCGACAACCGCATCCGGATCTACTCGCATGATTTTCGCTGCACCGTCGAAGCCGAGAATCTCGCAGCCCTCGGCAGCGAGGGCGAACTGGCGCTGATCAAATCGGTGATTCGCCTGATCCAGCCGGCATACGGCTTCGATCTGGAAGTGTCGGCCGATTTTCCTGTTGGTTCCGGCCTCGGCGGTTCGGCGGTGGTGTCCTCCGCCATCATCGGCTGCTTCAACGAATTTCGCTCCGACCGGTGGGACCGCCACGAGATCGCGGAGATGGCGTTTCAGGCGGAACGGCTGATGCTGAACATTCCCGGCGGCTGGCAGGATCAGTACGCCACCGTGTTCGGCGGCTTCAATCACATGGAGTTCTCGTCGGAGCAGAACACCATCGTCCCGCTCCGCCTCGAGCCCAACATTATCGCCGAACTCGAAGAGAGTCTGGTGCTTTGCTACACCGGCGGCAACCATGACTCAGGTTCGATCCACCGCGACCAGAAGCAACAGCGCGAAACCAGCGACGCGGTCGCGGCCGCGGCCCGGCAGAAGGAAATGACACGGGAGATCCGCCACCATCTGCTGCGTGGACAACTGTTGGAATGCGGTCGCCTGATCGACGAGGCATGGCACGCCAAGCGCCGTCTGAGTTCGCTCATCAGTTCCAGCGAGCTCGATGCGGTCTATGATCTTGCGAAAGCCAATGGCGCGGTCGGCGGCAAGCTGCTGGGGGCCGGCGGCGGCGGCTACTTCGTCTTCTTCGTCCGACCGTTCCACCGCTATCCGCTGATTGCGGCGCTGGAGCAGAAGGGCCTGTCCTGCTCGCGCATCGCCTTCGACGAAAGCGGCCTGCGAACCTGGAAATCCCGAATTCGCGCAACGCCCGCAGCTAGCGACGCGCCGCAGGAATAGACACACCGGAAGGCTTCATGAATTCGACCAACCAGGCGGCACCAATCCGGATCGGCGATCGCACGATCGGCGACGGCCAGCCGTGCTATGTCATCGCAGAAGTCGGCAACAACCATAACGGCGATTTCGATCGCGCCATCGCACTGGTGGACGCCGCGGTCACGGCCGGCGCGGATTGCGCCAAATTCCAGATGCGCAAGCTGGACGAAGTTTACCGCGCCTCGAGCCTTTCCGGGAAGGACGACGACCTCGCCGTCGAATACACCCTCGACCTGCTGCGCCGCTTCGAGTTGACGACCGAGCAGCAGTGCCGTGTCGCAGCCTATTGCGCCTCGAAGAACATCCAATACCTCTGCACGCCCTGGGACGCTTCCAGCGTCGCGTCGCTCGAGACGTTCGGAGTCCAGGCCTACAAGGTCGCATCCGCCGACCTGACGAACCTGCCCTTGCTGGCAACGCTCGCCGCCACCGGCAAGACGCTGATCGTCTCGACCGGCATGAGCACGTCGGATGAAATTCGCGCCGCGGCGAAATTCCTCGACGACCGCTCGGCGCACTACGTGCTGCTGCACTGCCAGAGTACCTACCCTGCGGCGCTTCACAATATCCATCTGCGCTTCATGGAAACGCTGCGGGAGATTCATCCCGTCGTCGGTTATTCCGGTCACGAGCGCGGCATCGCGGTTTCCATCGGCGCGGTCGCCATGGGCGCGGTGCTGATCGAGCGCCACATCACCCTCGACCGCGAGATGGAAGGCCCCGACCACGCGGCGAGCCTGGAGCCGGAAGAGTTCAAGGCGCTGGTATTGGGCATTCGCGAAGTGGAAGCCGCCCGCGGCGAAAAGCTCGCCGAGCGCGCCCTGAGCCAGGGCGAACTGATCAACCGCGAGAACCTCGCCAAGAGCCTGGTGGCGGCACGCGATATCCCGGCCGGCACGGTCGTCGCCGAAAGCGACGTCGCCGTCCGAAGCCCCGGCCAGGGCCTGTCGCCGTTGAAGATGCCGGCCCTGATCGGCAGGCGGCTCAACCGTGCGATGGCGCGGGACGATTACTTCTTCCAGAGCGATCTCGACAACGGCGCTGCCACGGCGCGCCGCTATCGTTTCGACAGGCCCTGGGGCGTGCCGGTTCGCTATCACGACACCCAGCGCTTCCTGGAAATCTGCCAGCCTGACATCATCGAATTCCATCTCAGCTACAGCGACATGGAGCGCGACCCGGCCGCCTATCTGTCCGGCACCTACGATCTCGGCTTCGTGGTGCATGCGCCCGAGCTTTTTGCGGGCAGCAAGCTGATGGACCTGGCGACACCAGATGAAGACTTGCGCCGCTATTCGCTGGAGCAGACCCAGGCCGTCATCGACATCACGCGCGGACTGAAGAAATTCTTTCCCAAGACCAGCCGCCCACCGATCGTTGCCAACATCGGCGGCTTCACCATGGACGCGCCGCTGTCCCCCGAACGCAAGGCGGAGTGCTACCGCATCTTCGCTGCCAGCCTCGCCGAGCTTGACCTGAACGGTGTCGAGTTGATTCCGCAGACCATGGCGCCGTTTCCCTGGCACTTCGGCGGACAGCGCCATCAGAACATCTTCATATTCCCTGAGGAGTCGGCCGCGTTCTGCGCCGAACATAATCTACGGATGTGCGTCGACATCTCCCACACCAAGCTCGCCGCCAATCATTTCGGCTTCGACTTCGCCGAAGGCCTCGCCCGGCTCGGTCCCCACACTGCCCATCTGCACTTCGGCGACGCCAAGGGCGTCGATGGTGAGGGACTGCAGGTCGGCGAAGGCGAGATCGACTTCGACGAAATCGGCGCCGTCCTGCGCAAGCACGCCCCCGACGCGTCGTTCATCCCCGAGATCTGGCAGGGCCACAAGAACATGGGTGAAGGCTTCTGGACCGCGCTCGAGCGCCTTGAGGGACGGATATGACGCGCGTCACGTCCGGGCGGACGCTGGCCGTCATCGCGGCACGCGGCGGCTCCAAGGGGATTCCGCACAAGAACCTGATTGACCTCTGCGGCAAGCCGCTGATTGCCTGGACCGTCATGCAGGCTGCAGCCGCGCGCGGCGTCGATGTCGTCGCGGTCTCGTCCGACAGCGACCAGATCCTCGAAGCGGCCGAAGCCGCCGGCGCGGTCGGCGTCCAACGCCCCGACGATATCTCGGGCGATCTCGCCTCCTCGGAGTCGGCATGGCTGCACGCGCTGGAGCATCTCGACGGAAAGCAGGGACCGTTTGGACGGGTCGTCGCCCTGCAGGCCACGTCGCCGATCCGCGAGCCCAGCGATATCGAGCAGGCGCTCGCCACCTTCGAGCGGGAAGAACTCGACAGCCTGCTCTCGGTCTGCGAGGTCGAGGATTAC
>PNLC01000114.1 GCA_013822885.1 Bradyrhizobium sp. | reverse complement strand
GCAGCAGCAGGCAATGAAACGTCCAGGGAAGAAAGTCGCGACTGATCGCAGCTTCGTTGTCGCGCTTTCCCGCGGACTTGATGTGTTGCGCGCATTCCAACCCAACGACGGGCTTCTTGGCAATCAGGAGATTGCCGCCCGTACCAAATTGCCCAAGCCAACCATTTCCCGGCTGACCTATACCCTGACCAAGCTGGGCTATCTTACACCTGTTCCAAGGTTCGAGAAGTATCAGCTCGCACCATCAGCCATGGCGCTGGGGTATGCCGCGCTGGCCAATCTCGGCGTTCGGCATTTGTCCGAACCCTACCGGGAAGAGCTGATGCGCGAGACCGGCGGCGCGGTCGCGGTCGGCGGGCGCGACCGTCACAGCATGATCTACTTCGGGCAGAGCCGTAACGGGCTGCTCGGCGTGCAGCTCGACGTCGGTTCACGGGTACCGATCGCCACCACCGCGATGGGACGCGCCTATCTCTGGGCATTGCCCGACGACGAGCGCGCCGCGTTGTTGCGCGAGCTGCGCGACCATTACGGCAATCGCTGGCCGCGCATGCGCGACGGCATCGAGCGCGCCGGCGAAATGGTCGCGCGTCAGGGCTTCACGATTTCCGCAGGGGAATGGCAGGACGATGTGCACGCGGTCGGCGTGGCGTTGAAGCTCAACGACGGAACCGGACCGTATGCCTTCAATTGCGGCGCGCCTGCTTTCCGTTTTACGGAAGATCGCTTGATCAACGACATTGGACCTCGTCTAGTGACGATGGTAAGGAACATCGAGGCGGCGCTGGGCGGCGCAGCCCCAAAATCCAAAAAAGAAGAGAACAAGAAATTGAAAGCAGGAGGAAGAGTTGCACGTTTGGCCGAGGGGATCAGATAGCGTTCATCACGACCGGCGAAAATATTCGCACGGTGTCCCGCACTCCATCATCAGCATGGGCGGGACCAGATGATGCAGGCTCAGCTCGCGCAGGGAAATGCTCCCCTGCTCGCGGTTCGCGACATCAGCGTCGTGTTCGGCGGCATCATCGCGTTGAACGGCGTGTCCTTTGACATGCACAAGGGCGCCATCCTCGGCCTTATCGGCCCGAACGGCGCCGGCAAGACCACGCTGTTCAACTGCCTTTCCAGACTCTATCAGCCGAGCTCCGGCGATATCCTGATGGAAGGCTCCAGCATCCTGACGCGCCCGCCGCACAAGATCGCCGAGATCGGCATCGGCCGCACCTTCCAGAACGTCGCGCTGTTTCCCAATCTCTCAGTGCTCGACAATGTTCGCGTCGGCACGCACGCCCGCACATCGAGCGACATCATTTCGGACTCTCTCAGGCTCGCCTGGGTTCGCCGCGGCGAGGCCGACGTCAACAGGAAGGTCCATGAGATCCTCGATTACCTGGATCTCAACGACGTCGCCCATACCGTGGTTTCCGGCCTGCCGTTCGGCACCCAGAAGCGCGTCGAACTGGCGCGCGCGCTGGCGGCCGATCCGAAGATCCTGCTGCTCGACGAACCCGCCGGCGGCCTCAACCACGAGGAAGTACACGTTCTCGGCGATCTGATCCGCCGGATTCGCGACGATCGCCACATGACCGTGCTGCTCGTCGAACATCACATGGGTCTGGTGATGTCGATCGCCGACCATGTCGTCGCACTCAATTTCGGCCGCAAGCTCGCCGAGGGAACACCGGCCCAGGTCCAGGCCGACCCGGATGTCATCAAGGCCTATCTCGGGAGCAAGGACCAATGACCGCGATGCTCAACATCAAGGATCTCCGCGCCTATTACGGCCAGGTCCAGGCGCTGCACGGCCTCAGCTTCTCCCTCAACGAAGGTTCGCTGACCACGCTGCTCGGTGCCAACGGCGCCGGCAAAACGACCACCTTGCGTGCGATCTGCAACATGGTGCGCTCCACCGGCGCGATCGAGTTCGAGGGCAAGTCCCTCTCTGGCAAATCGACCGAAAACGTCGTCCGCCTCGGCATTGCGCATGTGCCGCAGGGCCGCGGCACCTTCACCACCATGACGGTGGAGGAGAACCTGCAGCTCGGTGCCATTACGCGCAGCGACTCGAAGAACATCGCTGGCGATATCGAGCGCATGTACGGCCATTTCCCGGTGCTCAAGGAACGGCACACCCAGCAGGCCGGCACGCTCTCCGGCGGCGAGCAGCAGATGCTGGCCGTCGCCCGCGCGCTGATGCTGCGGCCGCGGCTGATGCTTTTGGACGAGCCGTCGTTCGGCCTCGCGCCCCTGATCGTGCGCGACCTGTTCAAGATCCTCGGCAAGATCAACCGCGAGGACAAGGTCACCATCCTGGTGGTGGAGCAGAACGCGCAGCTGGCGCTGGAGCTCGCCGACCAGGCCTATGTCATCGAAACCGGACGGATCGTGATGTCGGGCGACGCCAAGGACATCGCGACCAACGAAGACGTCCGCAAATCCTATCTCGGCTACTGAGGAGCAGGACTATGGAGCTTTTTACCAACCAGGTCCTGGCCGGAATCGCCACGGGCGCGATCTATGCCTGTATGGCGCTTGCCGTCGTGATGATCTTCCAGGCGATCGATCACCTCAATTTCGCCCAGGGCGAAATGGCGATGTTCTCGACCTTTATTTCCTGGCAATTGATGCAGTGGGGCATCCCCTACTGGTGGGCCTTCCTGATCACGCTGATCATCTCCTTTGCCGGCGGCATCCTCATCGAGCGGCTGCTGTTCAAGCCGCTCGCCAAGGCACCGATCCTGACCAACGTCGCCGGCTTCATCGCTCTGTTTGCGATCGTCAACAGCGTCGCCGGCCTGATCTGGGACTTCACCATCAAGCAGTATCCGACCCCGTTCGGATCCTCGCCCTTCCTCGGCAGCCAGCTGATCTCGACCCACCAGGCCGGCATGATCGGCGTCACCGTGCTGCTGCTGATCGCACTTTACCTGTTCTTCCAGTTCACGCGGATCGGTCTTGCGATGCGCGCCGCCGCCTCGCTGCCCGAATCGGCTCGCCTGGTCGGCATCAATACTTCGTGGATGATCGCGCTGGGCTGGGGCATGGCTTCCGCCATCGGCGCCATCGCCGGCATCCTGATCGCACCCGTGGTGTTCCTGGAACCGAACATGATGGGCGGCGTGCTGATCTACGGATTTGCCGCGGCCGTGCTCGGCGGCCTCTCCAGCCCGCTTGGCGCCGTCGTCGGCGGCTTCCTGGTCGGCGTGTTTGAAAATCTCGCCGGGACCTACATTCCCGGTGTCGGTAACGAGTTGAAGCTGCCGATCGCGCTTGCGCTGATCATCACCGTACTGGTTGTCAAACCGGCTGGGCTGTTGGGCCGGCCCATCGTGAAGCGAGTTTGATCATGAGCGCTGCTGCAGAAGACGTCGTCACAGAAGCACCGGCCGTCGAGGCCGTTCCGAAGCGAGCCATGACGCTTGGTCTGGGCACCTCGCTGGTGGTGCTGGCCGCGCTGGTTCTGGCACCGCTGTTCGTCAAGAACTTCATCATCTTCCAGATGACGATGCTCCTGATCTACGGGCTTGCGGTTCTCGCGCTCAACATCCTGACCGGCGGAAGTGGCCAGTTCTCGCTCGGCCAGAGCGCATTCTACGCGGTCGGCGCCTATACGTCGGCGATCCTGATGGAACATTTCGGCATGAACTACGCGCTGACGCTGCCGATCGCAGGCATCATCTGCTTTGGGTTTGGATTCGTGTTCGGCCAGCCGGCGCTGCGGCTCAGCGGCGTCTACCTCGCCTTGGCGACCTTCGCGCTGGCGGTTGCCATGCCGCAATTGCTCAAGCTCAACTTCTTCGAGCACTGGACCGGCGGCGTGCAGGGTCTGGTCGTGACCAAGCCCGATGCGCCGTTCGGCCTGTCGATGTCGCAAGACATGTGGCTGTACTACTTCACGCTGGTGATCGCCATCGGGATCTATATCGCCTCGGTCAACTTGTTGAAGTCGCGCTCGGGGCGCGCCTTCATGGCGATCCGCGACAACGAGATCGCGGCCTCCGCCATGGGCGTCGACGTCGCGCTGTACAAGACGCTGGCGTTCGGCGTCAGCGCCGGCATCACCGGCGTTGCCGGCGGCCTCGGCGCCATCGCCGTGCAGTTCGTGGCGCCCGACAGCTATACCATCACGCTCGCGATCTCGCTGTTCCTCGGCATGGTCGTCGGCGGCGTCGGCTGGCTGCCGGGTTCGATCGTAGGCTCCGCCTTCATCATCTTCGTGCCGAATATGGCCGAACATATCTCGAAGGGTCTCTCCGGCGCCGTGTTCGGGGTGCTGCTCTTCCTCGTCATCTTCCTCGTGCCGCACGGCGCCAGGCAGGTCGCGATCGTCGCCCAGCAGATGCTTGGCAAACTCACGAAGAGGTAAGGACGTCGCATCACAATAAGATTGCTGTCGAACTGAACAGGAAGCCTTCGCGACGCTGGTCGCGGAGGCTTTTTTGCTGGCTGTATCACAAGCCGGTAATCCGCCTTCCCGTTCATCATTAATATTCCGCAACACGGTACGCCAAACAAGAACCTCCCGCCGACACCGTCGCGGGGCTTTTTGTTGCTGGATGCCGCCGAAAGGTATTCAATACCCCTCAAGAGCCGCAAAGCGCTCCCGACACAACAACACCGACACATTCACCGATCCTAGGGAGATCAAACAATGCTCGTTACCCACTTGCGCTTGGGAGCCTTTTCGGCTGCCCTCGCAGTTCTTGCTGCAAGCAGCAGCGGCGCGCTTGCGCAGAAGAAATACGACACCGGCGCATCCGATACTGAAATCAAGGTCGGCAACATCATGCCCTACAGCGGACCGGCGTCCGCCTATGGCGTGATCGGAAAAACCCAGGATGCTTACTTCAAGAAGATCAACGCCGAGGGCGGCATCAACGGCCGCAAGATCAACTTCATCAGCTATGACGACGCCTACAGCCCGCCGAAGACGGTCGAGCAGGCGCGCAAGCTGGTCGAGAGCGATGAAGTCCTGGTTGTCTTCAATCCGCTGGGCACCCCGCCGAATACGGCGATTCAGAAGTATCTGAACTCCAAGAAGGTGCCGCAACTGTTCGTCGCCACCGGCGCCACCAAGTGGAACGACCCCAAGGAGTTCCCCTGGACGATAGGCTGGCAGCCCAACTACCAGAGCGAGTCGCAAATCTACGCCAAATATATCCTGAAGAACAATCCGAACGCCAAGATCGGCATCCTCTACCAGAACGACGACTACGGTAAGGACTACCTGAAGGGCTTCAAGGACGGGCTCGGCGCCAAGGCGGCCTCGATGATCGTGCTGGAGGAAAGCTACGAAGTTTCCCAGCCGACGATCGACTCCCACATCGTCAAGCTGAAGTCGAGCGGGGCCGATGTCTTCTTCAACATCACCACGCCAAAATTCGCGGCGCAGGCGATCAAGAAGAACTCGGAAATCGGCTGGAAGCCGCTGCACTTCCTGAACAACGTCTCCTCCTCGATCGGCAGCGTGATGAAGCCGGCCGGCTTCGAGAACGGTCAGGACATCATTTCCTCGAATTACCTCAAGGATCCGACGGACGGGCAGTGGAAGAGTGATGCGGGCATGAAGGCCTGGAACGAGTTCCTCGACAAGTACTATCCGGAAGCCAACCGCGCTGACTTATCGGTAATGTACGCCTATACCGTCGCCCAGGGCCTCGTGCATGTGCTGAAAGCCTGCGGCGACGACCTGACCCGCGCCAACGTGATGAAGCAGGCGGCCAGCATCAAGGACCTCGAGCTCGGCGGCCTGTTGCCGGGCGTCAAGGTTAACACCTCGGCGACGGACTTCGCCCCGATCTCGCAATTGCAGCTGATGAGGTTCAAGGGCGACACCTGGGAACGCTTCGGCGAAATCCTCTCGGGTGACGTCGGCGGTTAACGCGCCAAGACCTGTCTACTAAAGAAGCAGCCCCTGCGGCTTTGCCGCAGGGGCTTTCTGTTGTGGGGCTTCCGGCAAGATGGTAAGCACGCGACGTAAAAAGAGCTTCATTCAAGGGGCCACGACTATTTGTTTAAATGAAAAGGGAGAGACAGAAATGTCCACAATCAAAAAACTCGCGGTTCTATCGGCGGCGTTTGGAGTGCTCGCAGCATCGTCGAGCAGCGTGTTCGCGCAAAAGAAATACGATCCCGGTGCGAGCGACACCGAAATCAAGATCGGAAATATCATGCCTTACAGCGGTCCGGCGTCCGCCTATGGCGTGATCGGCAAGACCGAAGAGGCCTACTTCAAGAAGATCAACGCCGAGGGCGGCATCAACGGCCGCAAGATCAACTTCATCAGCTATGACGACGGCTACAGCCCGCCGAAGACGGTGGAGCAGGCGCGCAAGCTGGTCGAGAGCGACGAGGCCCTGATCGTCTTCAACCCGCTTGGCACCCCGCCGAACACGGCGATCCAGAAGTATCTTAACTCCAAAAAGGTGCCGCAGCTTTTCGTGGCGACCGGCGCCACCAAATGGAACGACCCGAAGAATTTCCCCTGGACGATGGGCTGGCAGCCCAACTACCAGAGCGAAACCGTCATCTACGCCAAGTACATCCTGAAGAATTTTCCGAACGCCAAGATCGGCATCCTCTATCAGAACGACGACTACGGTAAGGACTATCTGAAAGGCTTCAAGGACGGGCTCGGCGCCAAGGCCGCCTCGATGATCGTCGCGGAGGAAAGCTACGAAGTTTCCCAGCCGACGATCGATTCCCACATCGTCAAGCTGAAGGCGTCCGGCGCTGATGTGTTCATGAACATCACCACGCCGAAATTTGCGGCGCAGGCGATCAAGAAGAACGCCGAGGTCGGCTGGAAGCCCACACACTTCCTCAACAACGTCTCGGCCTCGATTGGCGCTGTGATGAAGCCCGCCGGCTTTGAAGCCAGCCAGGGCATCATCTCCTCCGCCTACCTCAAGGACACGTCCGACCCGCAGTGGAAGGACGACGCCGGCATGAAAGCCTTCGATGAGTTCCTGACGAAGTATTTCCCGGAAGGTAACCGTATCGATGGAAACGTGATCTATGGTTACACCGCTGCCCAGGGACTCGTTCACGTCCTCAAGGCTTGCGGCGATAATCTGACGCGTGAGAACGTCATGAAGCAGGCTGCCAACATCAAGGGTCTCGAGCTCGGTGGCCTGCTGCCCGGCATCAAGGTCAACACCAGCCCGACCGACTTCGCTCCGATCTCGCAGGTCCAACTGCAGAAGTTCAAGGGCGAAGCGTGGGAGCTGTTCGGCGAGGTCCTGAGCGGAGACGTCGGCGGCTAACTGTTCGGAAATTCAAACGGCCCGTTCGCGGGCCGGACAGCCCCCGCAGGAACATCCTGCGGGGGTTTTCTTTTGCGGCGATTGGAGGGATAACCAGACCTCTTGTCCTCACTGCAGTTGCAATAAATGACCGACCGGCGCCCCCTCCTGCGTGCGATCTTCGATGCGGCCGTCGCGGCCGCGCATCCGGACGTCGTGCTGTCGGCGCATCTACGCCCGGCGCCGAAAGGCCGGGTGATTTGCCTCGCCGCCGGCAAGGGCGCGGCGGCGATGGCGGCAGCAGCCGAACGGCATTATCTCGACGCACTCGGGCTCGACCCGGCCCGGCTGACCGGCATCGCCACCACCCGTCACGGCCATGGCGTGCCGACGCGGCGGATCAGGGTCGTCGAGGCTGGCCACCCCGTGCCTGATGAAGCCGGGCTGAAAGCCGCCGACGATACGCTGCGTCTTGCGGCCGGGGCGTCCGCGGACGACCTGCTGCTGGTGCTGTTGTCCGGCGGCGGTTCGGCGAACTGGATCGCCCCGGTCGAGGGCGTTTCGTTCGCGCAGAAGCAGCAGGTCAACCGCGCGCTGCTGCGTTCGGGCGCGCCGATCGGCGAGATGAACATCGTCCGCAAGCACCTGTCGCGGATCAAGGGCGGCCGTCTCGCCCGCGCGGGCCGACGCGCCGAAATCGTCACGCTGGCGATCTCCGACGTTCCGCACGACGATCCGTCGGCGATTGCATCGGGACCGACGGTGCCGGATCCCACCACGCTGGCGGACGCCCGCGCGCTGGTGGCGAAGTATGATCTCGCGATCGACGACGCCGTCAGGCGCGCGCTCGAGGACCCCAGGAACGAGAGCTGCAAGCCCGGCGATCCTGCCTTCACGCGCGCGCAATTCGAGCTGATTGCGAAGCCAAAAGCTTCGCTCGATGCCGCGATCAAGGTCGCGCGCGATGCCGGATACGAGGTGATCGGCCTCGGCGCCGACCTCGAAGGCGAGGCGCGCGACGTTGCCGCCGACCATGCGCGCCTGGCGCTGAAGGCGCGGAGCGAAGGCAAGCGCATGGCCATTGTGTCGGGCGGAGAACTCACCGTGACCGTCCGCGGCAATGGCCGCGGTGGCCCCAACCAGGAATATGCGCTGGCACTGGCGGACCTGCTGAAGGACACCCCCGGCATCGCGGCGCTGGCGGCCGACACCGACGGCGCCGACGGTGGCGCCGGCAGCGCCTCCGATCCGGCCGGTGCGATCATCGATCAGGCCACGTTTGCCAGGATGAAATCGCTCGGCCTCGAACCTGCGTCCTATCTCGCCAACAACGACGCCACCGCGTTCTTTTCGGCCACCGGAGATCTCGTTCTGACCGGCCCGACGCTCACCAACGTGAACGACGTCAGGGTGATATTGGTCGATCCCATCTAGTCGTTCGGGCCTCGCCTGCGGCTGGATTAGAACTCCGCCGCAATCTTCGACAACATCTCGAGCAGCGCGACGCGGTTGGCAGGACCAAGCAGCGCGTTGAGCCGCGCCTCGTGCTTGGTGGCGACAAGCTTCTTGGCGCGCGACAGCACCACCCTGCCCTTGTCGGTCAGAACCAGGATGTGGGACCGGCGGTCGTTGGTCGAGCGCATCCTTGTGCAGAGATCGCGGCTCTCCAGCGCATCCAGCATCGACACGAAATTCGGCCGGAGGATGCCGAGCGTGTTGGCGATCTCGGTCTGGTTACGGCCCGGATTTTTGTCGAGCAGCAGCAGGACCGAGAACTGCGCCGGCGTCAGCTGCAGCGGCGCGACGCAGCGCAGGAAATCCTCGAACACCTTCAACTGTGCGCGCTTGAGGGAATAGCCGAGCAGTTCGGCGAGCTCGCCCATCTGCAGCGCAGTGCTCTCCGCCCCGCTCTCGACGGATCCCTTGCCGCCGGCACGGGAAGGCTTGACGGCATCGGTCGCTGCCTTGGAAACTGTCATCCGTCGAGGCTCGTCATCCCGAAACAGGTCCGCCCGCGGCCGGGCCTTGATGTTATATTTGATAATTGTTATTGATTATATCAAATATCGGCGACTTTCAACTGCCGAGATGGGGACAGCCGGCTGACCTGATGAGGTCGAGGCCGGCGACGCCGAGGGAGCGCCGGTCTTGAATACGACGATCATGCTGTTCCTTCTGCAGGACGGCATCACCAACGGCGCGATCTATGCGCTGCTCGGGCTGGCGCTGGTTCTGGTGTTCGCCGTAACCCGCGTCATTCTAATTCCGCAAGGCGAATTCGTCACCTTCGGTGCGCTGAGCTATGCCGTGCTGGCGACCGGCAAGGTGCCGGGCACCGCGTGGCTCGCGATCGCCATGGGCGTGGTGGCCTTTGCGCTCGACCTGTTCGACGCCAGGCGATCGCTGCGGCTCAAGCGGGTCGCGCGCTCGCTCGCTCTCAACATCGTTCTACCAGCGGCAATCCTCGCCCTGACTTACATGCTCGCCGGCCCCACGACGCCGATCGCGGTCAACATCGCGCTGTCGCTGCTGATCGTCGCGGCGATCGGACTGTATCTATATCGCATCGCGTTCCAGCCGCTCGCCCACACCTCGGTGCTGGTGCTGCTGATCGCCTCCGTCGGCTGCCATCTCGCGCTGCAGGGGCTCGGGCTCGTGTTCTTCGGCGCCGAGGGCCTGCGCGGCCCGGCGCTGTCGAGCGCAGCATTAACGATCGGACCGCTGCGCTTCACCGGCCAGAGCCTCGCGGTATACGGGCTGACGATCGCCTTCATCGTCGCGCTGTGGCTGTTCTTCGGCTTCACGCTGATGGGCAAGGCGCTGCGCGCCACCGCCGTCAACCGGCTCGGCGCGCGCCTCGTCGGCATCCGCACCACGCTGTCGGGACAGATCGCCTTCCTGCTGGC
>PNLC01000113.1 GCA_013822885.1 Bradyrhizobium sp. | reverse complement strand
GCGTTGATGATGTCGTGCGCGAGCATCGTGGCCTTCATGCCGGAGCCACAGACCTTGTTGATGGTGGTGGCGCCGGTGGCGTCGGGCAGTTTTGCGCGGCGGGCAGCCTGGCGGGCCGGCGCCTGGCCCTGTCCGGCCGGCAGCACGTTGCCCATGAACACCTCGTCGATCCTTTCGGGTGAGAGTTTCGCCCGCTCCAGCGCGGCTCCGATGACATGAGAACCGAGCTTGTGGGCGCTGAAAGGCGACAGTTCGCCCATGAAGCGGCCCAGCGGCGTGCGGGCGGCGGAAAGGATGACGACGGGATCGGAAGCGGCGGCCATGGCGGTGCTCCTCAGTTACGGGCATTCTATTGGATGATTATCATCATATGATGCGCCGCAAAAATTGCAACCGACGTTCCCATGAAAAGGCCGGGATAGCCCCAGGACAAAATCTGGCGATTGGCATGAGAAAAACTGATCGATCCGCGTGGGGGAACGATCGGGAGGACGGCGCCGGGCTATGCCAGGTCCTCAAGCGCCGTCTTGATCGCCTTCCTGAATCCCGTGACGTCGCCGAGTTCATGTCCGAGCAGCAGCACAAGCCGGGTCAGGAACAGCGCCTCGCGCTCGGGCCCTGCGGCATCGATCGCCATCGCCAGGGCTTCATAAGCGCCCTCGAAATCCTCGAATTTCATCGCGCTCATGTCGCCTCGCTTCCCAGGCAAAGACTGGCGGTTTTCAGGACCTCGCCGGGCACGATGGTCTTCCATCGCCCGGCAACGTGCAGGTCGGGCCGCAGCAAATAGAGCGCGCCGGGACCTGCGGCGAACAGGCGGGCGATTTGCCGGTCATCATCAGCAATAGTCTTCGTGCCGGAGTCCGAGCCGAGCGATCCGATGACGAGGCAAACGAAACGTTTGTCGATCCGGCCAAGTTGCTTGAGCAGTGCCGCCTGTTCGGCGGCAGGTTGCCCGTCGCAAAACAGGATCGCCGTCATGCCGTTGCCGGCGTGATCGAGCAAATGGCTTCCGTCGCCGAGCAGAGCGTTCGGCGCGACGCTGCCGCAGCCGGGGCCGCCGGCGAATTCTGCATCGTGCTTGGCGTAGGGCGTCAGCGGGCTTTCGGAATAGGTGTAGGGCTGCATCTGGCGTGGATTGGCTAGCCCGCGCGGAAACTCATGCTTCAAGCTGAGCGACAGCGCCGCCTCGCGCGCCAGCCTCCAGCCGCGGGTCGGCGGCGTCATGAAGCGCGTGCTCTTGGTGGCATTGGCGAAGACGTCGAGCGTGGCGCCGCGCCGCTCCGGCGAATAGCTGTCGAGCAGCCGGTCGTCCGCTTCGCCATGGAGAACGAGCGCCAGTTTCCAGCCGATGTTTTCGGCATCGGCCAGCCCGTTGTTAAGCCCGCGCACGCCAAAGATCGGCACGATATGCGCGGCGTCGCCGATAAAGAAGACGCGGCCGTGGCGGTAGTCGTCGAGGCAGAGCGTGTTGGCGGAGTAGACGCTCCACCATTCCAGTTCCCATGGTCTGGTGTGGTGGATATCGGCCAGGATCGCCCCGACGCGGGCGCGGATGTTCTCTTCCTTGAGGGCGTCTTCCTCGCTTTCGCCTTCGCGGAGCTGATAGTCGATGCGCCAGATATCGTCCGGCTGCTTGTGGATCAGCACCGTGCCGCCGGGATTGCCGCTCGGTTCGAAGAACGCCCGGCGCTCGGTCGGAAAATCGTGGTCCATGCGGATATCCGCGATCACATACCGGCCTTCATAATTGTCCCCCTTCATCCGCAGCCCGAGCAGGGACCGGATCGGCGAGCGCGCGCCGTCGGCGGCCAGCACATAGAACGTGTCGAGCCAGTAGTCGCCCGCCGGCGACGTGATGCGCGCAGACACGCAATCCTCGTGCACCTCGATGCCGGCGAGTTCGCTCTGCCAGCGCATGTCGATCAGGTCGTTTGCTGCGACCGCATCATGCAGGAATTTCTCGATGTACTGCTGTTGCAGATTGTACATCGGCAGGTATTTCTCGTTGGCCGGATGCGGCATTTCGAGCCGGAAAATCTGTTCGCCGCGGTAGTAGCTGCGGCCGAGCCGCCAGCCGAGCGCCTTTTCCAGGAACGGCGAGACCGCGCCAATCCGTTCCAGGATGTGCATGCTCGGGCGTGCGATGCAGATGGCGCGGCTGCCATCATTGAACGTGTCCTTGCGTTCGATCAGCACGCATCTGATGCCGTAGCGCGCCAGTATCAGTGCCGCGGTCATGCCGATCGGGCCGGCGCCCACGATCAGGACCGGATGTTTCGCCGTGGCGCCGTCGAGCTCGGGAACGCGTCGTGCCGCAAACCGGGGATAGTCGAAGTACAGCGAATCCAGCGGTCCCTTGCCGGCAGGTCTCATGCGTCCCTCCCTCTATTTCTTCCGGTCGAGAAATCCCTGCATCAACCGCTGCGGCTCGCCGGTGAGGAAGGACTGCCCGAACACGCCGATGCTCAAATTGACGGATTCGGTCAGCGGCAGTTCTTCCCACTTGCGCATCAGCGCCTTCTGCGCGCGCAGCGCTTCAGGTCCGCATTCGAGCAGCGCTTTCACGGTGTGCTCTACTGCGGCATCGAGCCCGCCTTCCTTGGCTACCACATCGACCAGACCCCAGGCGAGGGCGGTCGGCGCGTCGATATTCTCCGCGGTCATGACCAGCCAGCGGGCGCGGCCCGAGCCGATCAGTCGCGGCAACAAAGCGGCGTGGATCACGGAGGGGATGCCGACGCGCACCTCGGGCATGCCGAATTTGGCGTCGTGAGCGGCAATCCGGAAATCGCAGGCCGCGGCGACCTCGAGGCCGCCGCCGAGGCACCAGCCCGGGAGCCGCGCGATGACAGGCGCTGGAAACTTGCGCACCGCCTCGCAGAGGTCGCGCAGCCGGGTGATGAAGGCTTCCGCGGATTTCTGGTCGAGCCGCGCCATCTCCTTGATGTCGGCGCCGCCGATCATGCTCTTCTCGCTCTGTCCGGCCAGGATGACGGCGCGGATGTCCCTGTCGCCGGCGAGCTGCTCGAACCCCTCGCGGACGCCGTCGGTGACGGCAGAGGAGAGGATGTTGAGGGAGCCTGCGTTGCAGATCGAGAGGCGAACCACGCCTCGGCCGTCGCGGTCGATCCCGCAGTGCGGATTGAGCATTTCCATGGTGTTTCCCCGATCTGTCCTCGTGGTTGGCGCCACTTCCAAGACATTGCTCCGGCTTGTCAAGGGCAGGCCGGACAGGCGTTGCCAGGCCTCGGTCAGCTCGAAGCTCACCGATCTGCGGCCGCTATCGGTCAAGTCGGGCACGATCTCGGCAGAAGGTAAAGCCGTAAAGCTAGGTCGCCAGACCAGCTACGCGGAGGGCTTTGTCCATGACGGAGCAGGCAATCTCGCGGTGCACGCGACCGCGACGTTCTCGATGATCGGACATGGCGAAATAAATGCAGCTTTCAAGGCCGAAGCTGCTATTATATGACTGAAAACATTTAATGGGAATGTCGATGCGATATTCGAAAGAGCACAAGCAGGAGACCCACGCGCGGATCGTGAAGAAGGCCTCGGTGCGGCTTCGCGAGAAGGGCGCGCATGGCATCGGCGTCGCCGACCTGATGAAGGAAGCGGGCCTGACCCATGGCGGTTTCTATGCGCATTTTGATTCCCGTGAGGCGCTGGTGATCGAGGCCTTCGGCTACGCGATGGACCGCGCGAACGAGCGCTGGCGCAAGATGGCCGAAGAGATACCGGCCGAGAAGCGGTTTTCAACCATCGTCGAGACCTACCTGACGCCCCTTCACCGCGACGATCCCGGCCACGGTTGCGCGGTGCCGGCGCTCGGCGCCGAGATCGCCCGCGAAAGCCCGAAGACGCGCAAGGCGTTTGCCGCCAAGATCGAGCAGATGATCGAGATGATGACCGATCAGATTTCCGGCGTTCCGCGCAAGGCCGCCCGCAAGCAGGCCATTGCGGCGCTGACCACCATGATGGGCACGCTGGTGCTGTCGCGTATCGCCGGCACCGGCGAATTCTCCGACGAGATTTTGGCCTCCGGCCGCGAGGCCGCGCTGGGACGAACGGCTGCGTCGAAGCCGGTAGCGAAGAAGGCTAAGGCGAAGCCGAATTAACAAGCGACAACTCCGTCCACGTCGTCCCGGCCTTGAGCCGGGACCCATACGCCGCGGCTCCTCGGTTTGGTACAGGCGTTAGATGGCTCCTAAACGACAACCGCCGAGGCGTATGACGACGAGGTGTTGGTGCCAGGTCTTCACCGCCCAGCAAACAGCCCCCGTTCGCTCTCCACCGTCTCGAGGATGTAGTCGGCGACAGCCCTTATCCGCGCCAGGTCCTTGCTGTCGGCGTGCATCAGCATCCAGAACGTGCGCGATATCCTGATCTCATCCGGCAGCACCGGGCGCAGTCCGGGATGCGCCGCCGCCATGAAATGCGGCAGTACGGCAATGCCGAAGCCTGCGATGGTGGCGTTGAGCTGCGCGATCAGGTTGGCGCTGCGGAATTTTGCGGAGATTTTTGGCGAGACCTGGGGCAGGTAGTCGAGTTCGGGCGTGAACAGCAGTTCCTCGATATAGCCGACGAAGCGATGCGCCGGCAGGTCGCCGCGGCTCGTTATCTTCGGCATTCGGTCGAGATAGGCCGGCGCGGCATAGAGCCCGAGGCTGTAGTCGAGCAGCTTGCGCCCGACGATGCGGCCTTCCTTGGGCATGGTCAGGCTGATCGCAATATCCGCCTCGCGCTTCGACAGGCTGAACAGCCGCGCGGTGGCGACGAGCTGCAGGTCGAGATCGGGATACCGCTCGGTGAATTTCACCAGCCGCGAGGCCAGGAAGTGGCTGCCAAAGCCGTCGGGGGCGCCGATCCGCACCGTGCCGGTCAGGTGGGCGCGCGAGCCGCCGACGGCCTCCTGGTTGGCGACGATGGTGGATTCCATCGCCTCCGCGCTGTCGGCGACGCGCTGGCCGGCCTCGGTGAGGAGATAGCCGGTCTTGCGGCGATCGAACAGTTTTGCGGAGAGATGCCGTTCCAGGCGATCGACACGGCGGATCACTGTGGCATGATCGACAGCAAGCTGCTTGGCGGCAGCGGAAACCGATCCGCCGCGGACGATCGCCAGCACGAAGCGGAAGTCATCCCAATCGATTGTCCTGGTGCCTTGATCCAGCATTTCCGCACATCTATGGTGCAATTTATCGGACTTGTATCCCAAGAAATGCAGGTCAAAAAGGTCCCCAAAGCGATCCAGCGGGACTGTTAGGGAGGTATTCATGCGTTCCATCGGACATTTCATCGGCGGCAAGGAGGTCAAGGGCACCTCGGGCCGGACGGCCGACGTTTTCGAGCCGATGACCGGCGACGTCCAGGCCAAGGTGGCGCTGGCCTCCAAGGCCGAGGTTCGCGCCGCCGTCGAGAACGCCAGGGACGCCCAGGTCGAGTGGGCCAACACCAATCCGCAGCGCCGCGCGCGCGTAATGATGAAGTTCGTCGAGCTGGTGCAGCGCGACTACGACAAGCTCGCCGACCTACTGGCGCGTGAGCACGGCAAGACCGTTCCCGATGCCAAGGGCGACATCCAGCGCGGCCTTGAGGTCGCGGAATTCGCCTGCGGCGTTCCGCACTTGATGAAGGGCGAATATACCGAAGGCGCCGGTCCCGGCATCGACATCTATTCGATGCGGCAGCCGCTCGGCGTGGTCGCCGGCATTACGCCGTTCAACTTCCCGGCCATGATCCCGATGTGGAAGTTCGCGCCCGCGATCGCTTGCGGCAACGCCTTCATCCTGAAGCCCTCGGAGCGCGATCCCGGCGTGCCGATGATGCTGGCGGCACTGATGATCGAGGCCGGCCTGCCGCCCGGCGTCCTCAACGTCGTCAACGGCGACAAGGAAGCCGTCGACGCCATTTTGGACGATCCTGACATCAAGGCCATCGGCTTTGTCGGTTCGACTCCGATTGCGCAGTATATCTACGAGCGTGCCGCGCAGACCGGCAAGCGCTGCCAGTGCTTTGGCGGCGCCAAGAACCACGCCATCGTGATGCCCGACGCCGACATGGACCAGACCGTCGATGCGCTGATCGGCGCCGGCTATGGCTCGGCGGGCGAGCGCTGCATGGCGATTTCGGTCGCGGTGCCCGTCGGCAAGACCGCCGCCGACCGCCTGATGGAAAAGCTGATTCCGCGCGTGGAGTCGCTCAAGATCGGCACCTCGGTCGATCCGTCCGCCGATTACGGCCCGCTGGTGACGCGCGAAGCGGTCGAGAAAGTGAAGAACTACATCGATATCGGCGTCAAGGAAGGCGCGACGCTCGCGGTCGACGGCCGCGGCTTCAAGATGCAGGGCTACGAGAACGGCTTCTATCTCGGCGGTTCGCTGTTCGACAACGTCACCAAGGACATGCGGATCTACAAGGAAGAGATCTTTGGCCCGGTGCTCTCGGTGGTGCGTGCCCACGATTACAACGAAGCGCTGGCGCTGCCGTCCGACCATGACTACGGCAACGGTGTCGCGATCTTTACCCGCGATGGCGACGCGGCGCGCGATTTCGCGGCGAAGGTCAATGTCGGCATGGTCGGCATCAACGTGCCGATCCCGGTGCCGATTGCCTATTACACCTTTGGCGGCTGGAAGAAGTCGGGCTTCGGCGATCTGAACCAGCATGGTCCGGACTCGATCCGCTTCTACACCAAGACCAAGACGGTGACCTCGCGCTGGCCGTCCGGCGTCAAGGAGGGCGCCGAGTTCTCGATCCCGACGATGAAGTAACGGTATAGCCCACGCCGTCATTGCGAGCGCAGCGAAGCAATCCATCTATCCCGAATAGAGGCGTGGATTGCTTCGTCGCTTCGCTCCTCGCAATGACGACAAGAATGAGCAGCCCTTAATGCATTTCGCGCTCAACGAAGACCAGATCGCCGTCCGCGACATGGCGCGGGCGTTTGCGGCCGAGAAGATCGCGCCGCATGCGCTGCGCTGGGACGAGGAGAAGCATTTTCCTGTCGACGTGATGCGGGAAGCGGCCACGCTCGGCATGGGCGGCATCTACATCCAGGACGACGTCGGCGGTTCGGCGATGACACGCTTCGACGCCGCGCTGATCTTCGAGGCGCTGGCGACGGGCTGCCCGACGGTATCGGCGTTCATCTCGATCCACAACATGGCGTCCTGGATGATCGATGCCTACGGCAACGACATCCAGCGGCAAGAGTGGCTGCCGAAGCTTTGCAAGATGGAGTTGATCGCAAGCTACTGCCTCACCGAACCGGGCGCGGGCTCCGACGCCGCGGCGCTGCGCACCCGCGCGGTGCGTGAGGGCGATCATTACGTCCTGAACGGGCAGAAGCAGTTCATTTCAGGTGCCGGCGGCACCGACCTGCTGGTGGTGATGGTGCGGACCGGCGGCGACGGTCCCGGCGGAGTCTCGACGCTCGTCATCGACGGCAAGGCGCCGGGCGTGTCGTTCGGCGCCAACGAGCGCAAGATGGGCTGGAACGCGCAGCCGACCCGCGCGGTGATTTTCGAGAACGCCCGTGTGCCGGTCGAGAATCGTCTGGGCGAGGAGGGCATCGGCTTCAAGATTGCGATGGCCGGGCTCGACGGCGGCCGCATCAACATCGCGGCATGTTCGCTCGGCGGCGCGCAAAACGCGCTGGAAAAATCGCTGGCCTACATGAAGGAACGCAAGGCGTTCGGAAAACGCCTCGATGAATTCCAGGCACTGCAGTTTCGCCTCGCCGACATGGCGACCGAACTGGAGGCCGCGCGGACTTTTGTCTGGCGCGCGGCCGCGGCGCTCGACCGCAAGGATGCCGACGCCACCATGCTGTGCGCGATGGCCAAGCGTTTTGGCACCGACGTCGGTTTCGAGGTCGCCAACCAGGCGCTGCAACTCCATGGCGGCTACGGCTATTTGAGCGAATACGGCATCGAGAAAATCGTGCGCGACCTCCGCGTGCACCAGATTCTGGAAGGGACCAACGAGATCATGCGGCTGATTGTGTCGCGCAAGCTGATCGAGGGCGCGCGATGAGCGATACTTCTGTCGTCGAGGGTGACCTGATCGCGCGCAAGGAAGGCTCCGTCGGCGTCATCCGCCTGAACCGTCCGAAGGCCATCAATGCCGTGACGCTGGAGATGTTTCACGACCTCGACAAGGCGCTCGACGCGTTCGAGGCTGATCCCGCAGTTGCGGTGATCCTGCTGGAAGGCGCGGGCGAGCGCGGTCTGTGCGCCGGGGGCGACATCCGCGCGCTGTGGGAAAGCTCCAAGGTCAAGGGCGATCTCGGCAAGATACTGTGGCGCGACGAATACATCCTGAACGCCCGGATCAAGAAATTCCCAAAGCCCTATGTCGCCTTCATGGACGGCATCGTGATGGGCGGCGGCGTCGGCCTGTCGGCGCATTCCAGCCACCGTGTTGTGACCGAGAAGACGAAGCTCGCAATGCCCGAAGTCGGGCTCGGCTTCTTTCCCGACGTCGGCGGCACCTGGCTGTTGTCGCATTCGCCGGGAGAGATCGGCACCTACTTCGGATTGACCGGCCGGACCATGAACGGTCCCGACGCGATCCATGCCGGCTTTGCCGACGCGGTAGTGCCGTCGGCCAAGCTTGCTGACTTGCGCGAGGCTCTGACAAAGGTTCGCGCCGGGATCACGTCCGCGGAAGTCAAAGCCTTGATCGCCGGCTTTGCGACCGGTGAGACCGCTGGCCCCGTGGCGGCGTTGGAGGGCAAGATCGACGCATGGTTTGCCCATGATCGGATGGAAGACATCATCGCGGCCTTGCAGCGCGATGGCTCTGAACTGGCGCTGGCGACCCTGAAGACGCTGAATGAGAAATCGCCGCGCGGCATGGTGGTGACGCTGAAACTGCTGCGGCTGGCGCGCACGGCGCGCTCGCTGGAAGAGTGCCTGGTGCGCGAATATCGCGCCGCGCTGGAAGTGTTTGCCAGCGACGATTTCCGCGAGGGCGTGCGCGCCGCGGTGATCGACAAGGACCGGAGCCCGAAATGGTCGCCGCCGCGAATTGAGGACGTGACGCCGGCAATGGTCGCGCGGTATTTCGCGGAGATCGGTGCCGACGAGTTGAAGTTTCCCTGATCAAAACACAAAAAATTCAAGCGGAGGATTCGAGATGGCAAATATCGCATTCATTGGCCTCGGCAACATGGGCGGGCCGATGGCCGCCAATCTGGTCAAGGCCGGCCACAAGGTCACCGCGTTCGATCTGGTCGCGGCCTCGCGCGATCAGGCCAAGGCGGACGGCGCGGCCATTGCCGAAAGTTCGGTGGCATCCATCAAGGGCGCCGACATCGTCATCACCATGCTGCCCGCGGGCAAGCACGTGCTGTCGGTGTGGAACGAGGTGATCCCCGGGATGACCAAGGGTGCGCTGATCATCGACTGTTCGACCATCGACGTCGAAAGCGCCAAGCAGGCGCACGCGCTGGCGGTCAAGCACGGCGCGCTCTCGGTCGACGCACCGGTGTCGGGTGGAACCGGCGGTGCCAAGGGCGCGACGCTCACCTTCATGTGCGGCGGCGAGGACAAGGCGTTTGCGGCGGCCAAGCCCGTGCTCGAGAACATGGGCAAGAAGCTGGTGCATTGCGGCGGCGGCGGCGCGGGGCAGGCGGCCAAGATCTGCAACAACATGATCCTGGGCATTTCCATGATCGGGGTCGGCGAGGCTTTTGCACTCGCCGAAAAGCTCGGCCTGTCGCACCAGGCGCTGTTCGACGTTGCTTCGACCTCGTCGGGGCAATGCTGGGCGCTGACGTCCTATTGCCCGGTGCCCGGCCCGGTGCCGGCCTCGCCCGCGAACAACGGCTACAAGCCGGGATTTGCCTCGGCGCTGATGGTGAAGGACCTGACGTTGGCGCAGGACGCGGCCAACGCCGCGGGCGCTGCGACGCCGCTAGGCAAGCACGCGCAGGAGATCTACAAGGCCTTCGACGCCGCTGGCCATGGCGGGGTGGATTTTTCCGGAATTATCCAGCACGTTCGGAGTCTCGCCGCGAAATAACGGAGGCTTGATGACGAGTTTTCAGGACGCACGCGCCTTTTTGCTCAAGCACCGCACCGATTACGATGCGGCCGTGAAGGGATTTCGCTGGCCCGATCCGGTCCCGTTCAACTGGGCGCTCGACTGGTTCGATGCGGAACTGG
>PNLC01000112.1 GCA_013822885.1 Bradyrhizobium sp. | reverse complement strand
CGTCCAGAACGACGCCGGCCGCACCGCGCTCGACAACGTCACCCGCGCCGATCCGGACCGGGTCTGGACGGTGCGCGAAGTCGTCGAGCATGTCGGCATTGGCGGCGCCGGGCCGGTCGTGGTCGGCACGCCCGAGAAGGTCGCCGACGATATCGAGGCGTGGTTCGAGCAGACCGACGTCGACGGCCTCAACGTCGCCTTCGCCACCTCGCCCGGCGATTTCGAGGACATCGCCGACATGCTGGTGCCGGAGTTGACGGCGCGTGGGCGGTTCAAGCGCGAATATGCGCAGGGCACGCTGCGGGAGAAGCTGTTCGGCGCCGGACGCGCACGGTTGGACGAGACGCATCCGGCGGTGCGATACCGCGCCAAGCCCCGGGCGGCGGCCGCGGAATAGAGGCGAGAATTATCAACCGTCATTGCGAGCGGAGCAAGCAATCCATCGCGCGGCGTGCGGAGAGATGGATTGCTTCGTCGCTATCGCTCCCTTGCGCAAACGCTTCGCGTTTGTCGCAGGCAATGACGAGGATAGACCGCTCCTCAATTCACCGAATTGCTCACCACCACTTCGATCAGTTTCGCGCCGGGGCGGCTGAACGCCGATGACAGCACCGACTTCAACTGCGAGGGATCCGTCACCTTCGTCGCCTCCAGCCCGAGCGATTTGGCCAAGCCGGTGAAATCCACCGGCGGATCCTTGAAGTCCATGCCGATATAGTTGTCGTCGCCGTGGAAGGCGAGCAGCCGCTGCTTGATGATGCGGTAGCCGCCATTGTTGACGATGACGAAGGTCAGCGGCAGCTTGTGGTTTGCCGCCGTCCACAGCGACTGGATCGAATACATCGAGCTGCCGTCGCCGGAGTAACACACGACCGGCCGGGTCGGGTTGGCGAGGCTGACACCGACGGAAGCCGGCAGTCCCCAGCCGATGCCGCCCGAGGCCAGCGCGTGATAGCCGTAGCGGTCGCGATGCGGGCGCAGCGCGATCATCTGCCGCGACGACGTCAGGCCTTCGTCGACGAGAATGCCGTTGTCGGGCATCGCTTCGACCACCTGCAGCGCCAGCCAGTCCGGATCGATCGGCGACGTGGTGGCGTGTTTCGAGATCTGCTCGACCAGCGGCTTGCGACGCGCCGTCCAGTTCGTCGATGCGAGCGCCGCCAGCCCCTGCTTCGCGCGCGTCTCCAGCGCACCGCCGCCCAACGATTTCAGCGCCGGAACAAGCGCGCGCAGGGTTTCCTTCACGTCGGCCTTGAGCGCGATCTCGGCACTGTAGTTCTTGGCGAGATCCCAATCGACCAGGCCGACCTGCACGATCGACAGCCCATCCGGCAGCGGATCGGTCTCGCTGTACACCGACATCCGCAGCGGATCGCCGCCGAGCGCAATGATGAGGTCGTAGGGCTGCAGCGTATCGCGCGCGACTTTCTGGAGGCGTGCCAGCGCGCCCATGAAGCACGGGCTTTCGGACAGGAATTGCGCGCCATAGGGCGTCGACGACTGGTAGGCCGGGCAGCCCAGCGTTTCCGCCAGTTGGGCGGCTTCCTTCAGCGCATCGCTTTTGACGATCTCGTCGCCGACGATGATCACCGGCCGTTCCGCCTTCAGGATGCGCGAAGCCAGCACCTGCAGCGATTCATCCGACGGCTTGACGCGGGTATCGACGCGGGTCGAGCGGCCGAGTTCGATGCCGGCCTCGGCATTGAGGATGTCGCCCGGCAGCGAGATGAATACCGGCCCGGTCGGCGGCGTGGTGGCGATCTTGGCGGCGCGGCGCACGATCCGTGGCAGATCCTCCAGCCGCGTCACTTCCACCGCCCATTTCACCAGCGGCTCGGCCATCTGCACCAGCGGCCCGTAGAGCACCGGCTCGGTCAGGCCGTGGCCCTGCTCCTGCTGGCCCGCGGTCAGGATCATCGGCGTGCCGGTGAAGCTTGCGTTGTAGAGCGAGCCCATGGCGTTGCCGAGGCCGGGCGCGACATGGACGTTGCAGGCGACGAGCTTGCCCGAGGCGCGGCTGAAACCGTCGGCCATGGCGACGACGAGGCTCTCCTGCATCGCCATCACATAGGTAAGATCGGGATGATCCTTGAGCGCGTGCATGACCGGCAGTTCGGTGGTGCCGGGATTGCCGAACAGATGCGTGACGCCTTCGTCTTTCAGCAAAGCAAGGAATGCGGAGCGGCCGGTGATCTTGTTCTTCATGTTTCCTCCAGCCCCCGGGCGCGTTCGCCCGCGGGATGGCGACACATGACCAAACTTGAACGACGCGCGCAATGGAGCGAGGTCATGGCTGCCCTGCGCCTGCACGCGCGCGTCCCGGACGCGGTGCAGCGCGTAGCGCTGCTCCGCAGAGCCGGGACCTAAGCTGCACGGGTGCCCAGGATGTGGGCCCCGGCTCAGCATTGCGGTACTTCGCACCGCACCGCGTCCGGGGCGCGAATGCGGTTACATCAGAATATTCCTTCGCGATCGGCACGCTTCTTCTTTTTCGAGCGCTGCCAGACCACGCCGGGATAGCCCTTCAGCGGCACCAGCGGCTCGCCGGTGTAGGCCCATTCCTGCAATTCCTCGATGGCGATGTGATAGAGCGGTTGCCGCCCGGTGCGGCCTGCGAACAGCGCGCGGGGAATGTTGACCATGTGCGGCGATCGGGGGCGTTCGTAGGCAATGGGCGTGCCGCAGTTCGAACAAAAGCTTCGCACAGTCTTGGTCGCCTCGTCCTCATAGCGCGTCAGGCTGGTCTTGCCCCTGGTGATGCGGAAGCGCTTGCGCCAGCTTCCGACATAGGTTGCATACGCTGCGCCGTGCGCGCGGCGGCTCGACGGCGAATGATCGTGCCAGGCCCAGCGTGCCGGCACGTCGATCTCGAAGGCGACCTTACCGCACAGGCATTGGCCGGCTGCGGGTTTGCCGAGCGAGACGGCTTTGGTTTTCTTTTTCTCCTCTGGTTCGGGAAACATTGCTTGAGCCTCTGCTCTGTATTCCGTCATTGCGAGCGTAGCGAAGCAATCCATCTATCCCCGGGTCGAACCATGGATTGCTTCGCTTCGCTCGCAATGACAGCAGGTGTTACGCCTGCTCCAACTCGTTATGCTCGGGATAGTCCGTATATCCCGCCACATCTCCGCCATAGAACGTCGCGCGGTTGTAGGGCGTCAGCGGGAAGCCGCGCTGCAGGCGGCGGGGCAGGTCCGGGTTGGAGATGAAGATGCGGCCGAAGGCGATTGCATCCGCATGGCCATCCCGGATCGCGGCGTCAGCGGTTTCGCCGGTAAAGCCGCCGGCGGTGATCAGCACGCCCTTCCAGATCGGCCGGAACAGCACCATCGCCGACGGCACGTTCTGATGGTTGACCTCGGCGCGGCCGGCGCCGGAGGAGCGCGGCTCGATGAAGTGCAGATAGGCAAGGCCGAGCGGGTTAAGCTGCTCGACCGCGTAGGTGTAGAGCGGCATCGGGTCCGGCTCGCCGCTGCCATTGGCGACGCCATGGGGCGACAGCCGCACCCCGACGCGATCCGCGCCCCAGACCTCCACGACGGCTTTCGTCACCTCCATCAGGAAGCGGACGCGGTTCGGAATCGAGCCGCCATATTGATCCGTGCGAAGATTGGTGTGCGACTGCAGGAACTGCTCGATCAGGTAGCCGTTGGCGCCGTGGATCTCGACGCCGTCGAAGCCGGCGGCGAGCGCGTTCTTCGCCGCCTGCCGATAGGCGTCGACCACGCCGGGTATCTCGGAAGTTTCGAGCGCCCGCGGCGTCTCGTAGGGCACCGCCTTGCCGTCGGCCGTGCCGGTCTTCAGGTCGGCGATCGGCACCGCCGACGGCGCGACCGGCAGCACGCCGCCGGGCTGGAACGAGGAATGCGAGACACGTCCGACATGCCAGAGCTGCAGGAAGATGATCCCGCCCTTGGCATGAACGGCATCGACCACCTCGCGCCAGCCGGCGATCTGCTGCTCGGTATAGATGCCGGGCACGCCGGGGCTGCCGAAGCCGGTGTCGACGACCGGCGAGGCTTCGGCGATCAGCAATCCGCCCGGCGTCGCGCGCTGGGCGTAATATTCCGCATTCAACGGCCGAGGCGCGAGCGACGGCTTGGCCGCCCGCATCCGCGTCAACGGCGCCAGCGCGAGACGGTGCTTGAGCTGATAGGGACCGACCTTGAGCGGCGAGAACAACGATGGATAGTTCATGTGTATTTCCAAAACCCCGTGTTGATACGGATATGTAACCGCTTCAGCTTGTTCGTAAAAGGCTCCGGTGGCAATCTCGCCGCGCGATCCCTGAGAGCAAGTCTTCCATGCCGAAATCGAGTGCCAGATCGCTCCCCTCCCTCAGTATCCGGATCGATCTGGCTGGCGATGCGCGCATAGGACCGGGCAAGATTCAGTTGCTGGAGAATATCGAGGCCTGCGGGTCGATTTCGGCTGCCGGGCGGGCGATGGACATGTCCTACAAGCGGGCGTGGGACCTCGTTGACGAGATCAACCACATCTGCCGGCAGGCCGCGGTCGAGCGCCAGACCGGCGGCAAGAACGGCGGCGGCGCCACGCTGACGGCATTCGGCACCACGCTGGTCGCGCGCTATCGCAAGATCGAGCGGGCCGCTGCCAGCGCGGCGCGCAAGGAACTGGTGGCGCTGCGCAGCGAGATCGGGCGGGGGAAGAAGCGCCCGGGCTGATAACGGAGGGAAAATATGCGATAGATGGACGCTCCGAGGTCGCCACCCAAGCTGTCCAGGAAGTATCGCATGCCCCACCCAGCTATGTCGCCCGGCAATATTGCCGTCATCACCGGAGGCGCCTCCGGCATCGGGCTCGCCGCCGCGACACACTTCGCCGGCCTCGGCATGAAGGTGTGCATCGCCGATATCGGGGCGGAGCGGCTCGCCGAGGCTGCGGCAACGCTGGCGTCGCTCGCAAGAGGCGGCGCCGCCGATGTCATGACGGCCACGGTCGACGTCAGCCGCTTCGAGGACGTCGCGGCGCTGGAAGCCTCGGTGCAGAAGCGGTTCGGCGGCACCGATGTGCTGATGAACAATGCCGGCATCGGACCGGACAGCAACAGCTTTGGACCGCTGGAGAACTGGCAGCGCATTCTCCAGGTCAATCTGTGGGGCGTCATCCATGGCACGCAGGCGTTCGCGCCCCACATGGTCGAACGCGGACGGCCCGGCCTCGTCATCAACACCGGCTCCAAGCAGGGCATCACCACCCCGCCCGGCAATCCCGCCTACAATGTTTCGAAGGCCGGCGTGAAGGCGCTCACCGAAGCCCTTCAGCATGAATTGCGCAACATCCCCGGCTGCAGGATCAGCGCGCATCTGATGATCCCCGGTCATGTCTTCACCGGCCTCACCGCGCGCGGCCGCACCGAGAAGCCGCCGGGCGCCTGGACGCCGGAGCAGACGGTGGATTTCATGATCGCGCGCATCGATGCCGGCGATTTCTATATCCTGTGCCCGGACAATGACGTGCCGCGGCAACTCGACGAGCGCCGCATGCTGTGGGCGATGGGCGACATCGTCGAAAACCGCCCCGCGCTGTCGCGCTGGCATCCGGACTACGCGGAGGCGTTCGCGAAGTTCGTGAAGGGGGAGTAGAGCGTAAGGGTGATAGGCGCGGCCATCAAGTAATCCATACCTCGACGCGGGGATAGATTGATTGCTTCGCTACGATCGCAATGACGTTGAAAGGTCGCCGTCCGCCTACAGCGTTTCCTGCTTGTGGTCACATTGCTTGCAGGCGAATTTGACGCGGGTGGCGCCTTTCTCCGCCAGGATGCGATTGGGCGCGCCGCATTTGCCGCACACCGCCTCGATCCTGGTCTGGCCCTGCTTGATGACGATGTTCTTCTTTTCCATCGTCTCGCGGATCAGGCGCTCGGCCTCCTCGCGCATCGATTGCTTCGACATTGGCCGCACCCGTCCTGAAAACGTTCGGCGCGTTGTATAGCACGCAGCAAACATAATTCCACTCTGCGTTACGCAGGTTCCCGCGTCGATGCGAGCAAGCGCCGCACCAGCGCCAGCGCGGTTTCGGTCGCCGGATCGGCCGAGATCACCGGCACGGCGAGCACCAGCAAATCGATCGGATCATGTGACAGAATGATCACATGGGTGGCGTGATGGGCTTGCATCAGCGATACCAGCCGCTCGACGGCGGGATCGGAGGCCGCAACGCCCCACGGCGCTTCGGGACGGCGCAACACCCGCCGCGTCGAAAGGAAATTCCGCAACAGCGGCGGATCGTAGCCGGCGAGATCGCGCTCGCGATAGCGCCGCGCGCTTTCGAACAGCGGATGATTTGCGAGTTCGGCAATCAGTTCGTCACGCGTCGAGGCCGCGGATGCTGCAACGGAATTCAGCACGCCCGGCACCTGGGATTCGAAATACGCACGCAGCGTGTCCGTCATCAGGCCGATGGTCAGCACGCCCGAGATCGCGATGGCACAGAAGCGCATGACCTGCGCCGCATCGACGTCGGGCGATACGCAGGCCGCGGCCGCGCCGAGCAGCGCGGCGCCCAGCAAACGCAGTGCCGTCATCAGAATACCTTGCCGCCGCGTCTCGGAACCTCCGCCCGCAATCAGGACTGCGGTGACGACCAGCAGCGCGCCGAGCGCACCGAGCCGAACCGGAATATCCGGCACCAGCGCCCGGAAATCGGTGACGATGAAGGGGATCACCATGATCGCGCCGACCGCAAGCCGGTCAATGCCGCGATTCTCGGATGCCAACAGCGTGCTGCGGTCCCTCGTTGTCAGCAACCACGCGCAGGTCGCAAATCCCGCGAGCAGAAACAACGACAGTAGGAGCGAGTGAAGCGTGGCATAACTCTCCTGCCCGAAGATGCAGCCAAGACTCAGCAGACCTGCGCCGGCCGACGCCACGATCTTGATCGCCCTCGGCGCATGACGCCGTAAAATGCCCTCTGTCACGATCAGCGCTCCGAGCGGCACCGCGGCGGCCGGAATCAGCGACAGCCGATCGAGCCAGGCGCTGCCGGCCCACCACGCAACACCCCGCATCAGGAACAACACGGCTGCGATGCCGAGCATGACAAGCAGCCGCCGGGTCAGCGGGCCTCTCGGATCGCGCCGATGGAGCGCGAACATGGCCACGCCGAGGCCGATGGCGCCGCAGAGATTGACGATGGAATCGGCAATCACGCCAGATGTCATTCCGCCCGATATCATCGGCCGCTTCCTCGCCATGGCCGCAAGGCGCCGAACAAGCGGGCATCGTCGAACCAGTGAATGACGGGAAGGATCAGCCGCTGCAAAGCCAGAACGGCGGAGGCGGCGAGCAGCGCCGGCATCGAGCCGGCCGGCACGTCGCGCTGCAGATAGCGGCGGGCGCCGGCGAGATCGATGCGGCCGAGTTGAAGCATATCATCGCCCCTGCCGTAATCGAGCTCGCGGGCGCAGAACGCGTTGTACTGCTCATCGCGATGTTTTGGCGCGACATCGAAAGATTTCTTGAGGGCATCCGATCCACCGGTATAGGCATCGGTGATGACGAAGCGCGCTTCGTCGAAACCGGCCTCGCCGCCGACGCCGAACACAGCACGGTGCTCGCGCATGATCCCGCGTGCCAGTTGCAGATGGGCGAAGCTCTGACGTGCGCCGGCATGCGGCGACGGGAATACGTCCGAGAAGGTGTCGCAGACCATGCCGAACACCGCCGGCACCTGCGTCACGTTCGAAATCCATTTCGGGCGCAGGCCGTCGCGCGCGAACAACACCAGCGTGGTGAGGCCATAAAGCACCCACGACAGGCCCTGCCCCTGCACATCAGGGTCGACCATGACGAGGCCGAGATGGGTCACCTGTTCGGGCTCGCCGTCGAGTTCGACCGACATCACCGACAGCGCATTGAAGGCGATCGGACGCCCGGTCGCCTCATCCGAGATCAGCGTGACGATGGCGCGTGCGAGGCGTTCGCGCTCGCCGGAGAAGATGCCGTAGGTGAGGCTGCCGGCCGGCAGCGTCTTGCCGGCGACGGTGCGCAAATCCGCGACAAGCTGGTCGAGATCCGGTTGCGACAGCGAGCGCCCCGGACTTTCAACGATCCGCGTCAACAGGCCCGCATGGGTGCGCAAGGTGAAATCGAGGGCAGGCTTGCGGAATGCCTTCAGCCAGAAGGCAGCCATAGCTGCGAAGGCGCCCGGCCGCAGCGCGGACCTGCGCCAGACCATGACGAATCGCCGAATTGCCGCTCCATAAAGACGCCATGCCACCCTGCCCGCACTCGATCCTAACTTGTGCGCCAAGGCCTGTTAAGGAGCCGTGAGTGATGCACGTTGCGGTTGCGGCAGGGTAAACGATGCGTTGGCAACGTCCAGGCAAGCGAACGGCGGATGCCGAGACATCCGCCGCCCACCTTCGCCAGCCACCGCGGACAGGTTACGCGGTTTGGGAACTTGCATCAGCATCGCTCGCCTTCGCGTCCTCGATGCCGCCTGAAATCTTTACGCCCGCACCAGTTAACAACGTATGACTTAAGCATCTTTAGGTTGTTGCAGAGTGAATGATGGATTGTGCGGCGACGTCAAATGATTCATGACAGCGAACGGTGGGCGTTGGCCGGGTTTACCACCCTGTCTCGATGGTTGTGCAAAAGCAATGAACACACGCCAGCCGCGAGCGCGCTGCTGAGCGCGAATGCTGTCAGCACCACCCGCGAAATGATCCTGCCTCCAAGCAACGGCCGATGCCGCTGGATGGGTCGTCTAGCGGCGGTAGTTGTGTGCGAGCAGCGAGCACATGCCTGTCATAAGAGCTCCAATGATTGCGATCGGAAATTCCGAGGACAGCGTTGGCGTTACCATCTTGTTTCCCGTTTGGGACCACAAATACCAGCGGATTCCGACGCAAACGGCAGCGCCGACGATGGCGGTCAAGGGCGCTCTGATAGAAATGGGCGCGACATAAGCCAGGACGCCATCAACAGGTGCCGTGATTGCGCATAAAACCAGGCTGAAGAAAAGCACTATCGGAAAGCCGTAAGTGTCGAAGCCTCCCCCGAATAAGACAGTCACCATAGAGAATGCAGCGAGAACTCCAAGTATCGGACCCAGCAATACGAACACGAGCGTTCTTTTCATCGAGGTCAGACCTGCAAACCATGGCTTGTGCATCTGTCGAACTTCTGCGTGGCCTGCCGGCCAGCGAACGGCGGATGCCGAGACACCCGCCGCCCGCCTTCGCCAGACCAGCGTCACAGGTTACGCGGCCTTGGAAACTTCCATCAGCAAACGCTCGGCCTTGGCGTCCTCGATGCGGTTCACCAACTTGCCGCTCTCGTGCATGTCGCGCACGGTCTTGGTCAGCGTGACGCAGGACTGGACGAGCATGATGATGCCCATTGCGAGATAGCCCTTGATCCAGAGATCGAGCGGCAGGAAGAACACGCCGATGGCGACCATGAAGGCCGAGCCGGCGAACGAAGCGTAAGTGAAGGTAACCCAGGCACCGCTGTGGGGTTGGACATTCTGGTTCATGATAGTCTCCTGTGAGTGAGAGGTTTGTGGATCGGTTTCAGTTTCAGGCAGTTTGCGTTTGCGTGCGTTTGGCGTTCAGCCGCGCGAGCACGTCATCGGCGGTTGTCTTCAGGCGCGGCCCAAAGCCCTGCTCGGCGAGCTTTTCGGCGGTCGCCAGCGGTCCGCTGGCGGCGTCGAGTTCGCTGAACGCCTCGTCAGCGGCCTGAGCTTCCATCTGCCGTTCGCGCAGACGCTTCAGCGTGTTCTCCGCTTCCGGCAGTGTGGATTCGTAAGGTCGTGCGGCTTCGACGCCGCCGCGGCGCATGGCGCGAACCGCTTCCGAGGCGCGCGCAATCCTGCGGCCGCGATCGAGTTCGGTGATCCGTGCTTCCGCGCCGGCGACCTGGCGCTTCATGCGGGTGATTTCAGAAGCAAAGAGAGTGCGCGCGGTCATCGCGGCGTCGCGATCGGCTTCGAGATTGGTGATCGCCTGAGCGGCTTCGCGGGCGAGATCTTCCCTTCCGCCATCGAGGGCGGCGGAGGCGCGAGCTTCGAGATCGGCGATGCGGGCGTTGGTGGCGTCGAGACGGCGGCCCTCCTGCTGGTCGCCGGCAATCGCCAGCGCCAGCGTGCGCTTGGAGCGTTCGACGGCGGCGGCCGCATCGCGCATCTGCTGGTCGAGAA
>PNLC01000111.1 GCA_013822885.1 Bradyrhizobium sp. | reverse complement strand
ACACGCGAGGTGTCGGGACCGTTAAAATCGCGGCTTTGCTAACATAGCAAGGGCGCAGGTGCAACATGACGGCGTCCGCGGGCGATGCCTTGTCGCATTACAATTTTCCGCGGCGATCAGTTGTTGAGCGCGACCATGCGCACCGAATCACGCCTTCGATCGCCGGCGGCATCCGCGCGCATCCGCTGCGAGGACTTTGGTTCTGCCTGCAATTGCATGGCGGGCATGAGCCGGACAGACGGAACGATCCGGGCCGATTTTCATCTTTTGAACATTACTTGGACAAAACTTCATATTGCCGTCGATGACTTTGGTTATCAGTAATAGCGAGTATTAAAGAGGTTAAAAATCTATTACCGAGCTAGATTACGGAATATCGCCTGATTAGACGATTTGGGTAACAAGATATGTCAGCAGGAGACAATTCGGATTTACTGCCCAATTCACGCCTCATTGCCGCACCAAACGGCGACCACCGAGATGGGACGGGGGTTCCACTTGTCGCATATATGGCAATACTGTCTGAGGGACTATTGAATGTTGAACGACAACAATGCAGTACCGGGGCGTGCAATCCGGTCGCGCACGGCTTTCGCCTTGATCGCCGCAACTCTCCTGGTCGGGGGCAGCATCTCCGAGGCCTCGGCCAAATCAAGGCAACACCGCCACCACGCCAAGCATCAGGCCACGAGCAACTGGCTCGATGCCAATGCCTCGACCGGCGGCTCGGGACGCAGCTTCGCGGGCAAGGCCTCGTTCTATGGCAATGAATCCGGCAGCAAGACCGCTTCCGGACAGCGCTTCAACCAGAACGCCATGACCGCAGCCCACCGCTCGCTGCCGTTCGGCACCAAGCTCCGGGTGAACTATCGCGGCGCGAGCGTCGTCGTCACGGTCAATGACCGTGGCCCCTTCATCAAGGGACGCGTGCTCGACCTTTCCAAGGGCGCCGCCCGTGCCATCGGCCTGACCGGCGCCGGCGTCGGCCACGTCACCGCCGAGGTCGTTTCCTAAGTCGCGTTGCGTAACGGCCGCGGAACTGATCCGCACCGACAATGGCCTGCCGTTGCAAATGACGGCAGGCCTTTTTTCTCTCCGTCATTCCGGGTTCGATGCTCCGCATCGCCCCGGAATGACGACAAGCTTTACAAAAAACTCTGCGGATCGACATCGACCTCGAGCTTGAGATTGCCCTTGGTCTTGGGCCCTGCCGCCAGCCATTCGCGCAGATATTGCGACAGGTCGACATTGCGCAGCGATTTCACCAGCAGGCGAAACCGATAGCGGCCCTTGATGACCGCGAGCGGCGCCTCGGCGGGTCCCAGCACCTGGATGCGCTCGTCGATCGGCGCAATCGCCGCTAGCGTGCGCGCAAAACCCTCAGCGGTCGGCCGGTCGCCTGCGGAGATGATCAGGCTGGCGAGCCGGCCGAACGGCGGGTAGCCTGATCGTTCGCGCGCCTCGATCTCGCTGGCATAAAACGCCTCGCGGTCGCTGGCGACCAACGCCTTCATCACGGGATGTTCGGGCTGGTGGGTCTGCAGATAGCCGACGCCGCGGCCCTGCTCGCGGCCCGCGCGGCCGATCACCTGGTTCAGCAGTTGAAACGTCCGCTCGGCCGCGCGCGGATCGCCATTGCCGAGGCCCAAATCGGCATCGACGACGCCGACGAGGTTGAGACGGGGAAAGTTATGCCCCTTCGCCACGAGTTGCGTGCCGATGATGATGTCGACGCGCCCCTCCGCGATGTCATTCAGCTCGCTGCGCATTGTCTCGATCGAGGTGATCAGGTCGCTCGACAGCACCATGGTGCGCGCGTTCGGAAACAGCGAGGCCGCCTCCTCCTGCAGGCGCTCGACGCCGGGACCGACCGCGACCAGCGACTCCTCGGCCTGGCAATGCGGACAGATATTGGGACGCGGCATCGAGAAGCCGCAATGGTGGCAGACCAGGCGCTGGCGGAAGCGATGGTCCACCAGCCAGGCGTCGCAGATGGTGCAGGCGAAGCGATGCCCGCAGGCCCGGCATAATGTCAGCGGCGCGTAGCCGCGGCGGTTGAGGAACAACAGCGCCTGCTCGCGCTTCTCGATCGCGAACTGAATCTGTTCGGCAAGCGGCGGCGAAATGAAACGGCCGCGCGGTGGCGGCGCGCGGCGCAGGTCGATGGCCTCGATATGCGGCATGTGCTGGCCGCCGAAGCGCGACGGCAGCGCGACGCGCCGATAACGGCCCTTGCGCGCATTGACCTCGCTCTCGACCGACGGCGTTGCCGACGCCAGCACGATCGGGATTTTTGCGATATGCGCGCGCACCACCGCCATGTCGCGGGCGTGATAATGCGCGCCTTCGTCCTGCTTGTAGGCCTGGTCGTGTTCTTCATCGACGATGATCAGGCCCAAATCAGCATAGGGCAGAAACAGCGCCGAGCGCGCGCCGACCACGACCGGAGCTTCGCCGGCTGCGATCGCGGCCCAATTGCGCTGCCGCGTGCGTGGCGTCAATTCCGAATGCCATTCCAGCGGCCGCACGCCGAAGCGCAGCGCGAAGCGATCGAGGAACTGTCCGGTCAGCGCGATCTCCGGCATCAGGATCAGCGTCTGCTTTCCCCGCCGAATGATTTCGGCCACCGCCTCGAAATAGACTTCCGTCTTGCCCGAACCGGTGACGCCGTCGAGCAGCGCGACGTGAAAACTGCCATTGGCAGCGAGCGCACGCATGGCGTCCACCGCCGTGCGCTGCTGGGGCGAAAACTCAGGCTGGTCGAATTGCGGATCGGGCGTTGGCGGCGCCAGCGGCGGCGGCATCGCCTCGACGGCAAGCGTTCCCTCGTCGACCAGGCCGTCGATCACGCCCGTGCTGACGCCGGCCTCCCGCGCCGCCTCGGATTTGCCGTGCAGCAGGCCGTCCGACAGCATCTCGATCAGCCGCCGCCGCGCCGGCGTCAGACGCCGCGGCGGTTCGCCGACCAGCCGCACGCCGAGCCGCATCCGTTCGGGCCCGAGATTCTCGCCCATCCGCAGGCACATCCGCAGCACCATGCCGCGTGCTGACAGCGTGTAATTGGAAACCCAATCGACGAGGCTGCGCAGTTCCTCCTTCAGCGGCGGCACGTCGAGCTTTTCACCGACGTCCTTCAGGCGGTTGTGCAGGCGCGGATCGGGATTGGCGTTTTCCGCCCACACCACCGCCACCACCTCGCGCGGACCGAGCGGCACGCAGACGACGTCGCCGGGCTTCAGCTCCATGCCGCGCGGCACGCGGTAGGAATAGGCCTGGTTGAGCGCGACCGGCACCAGCACGTCGACGACGTGCGTCGACGATGCCGATGAGGTGCTGGTGCGGGTGGCGTGGTCCATCAGGGAATCGGCTTGGGATGTGTTTGAGGAAGGCTAGCCCCGCCCGGCCAAGTTAGCGAACGGTAAACGAAAGAGGTGCGATATAATGACTGGAATCACCGCCTCCAAGACAGAGCATAAGCACAGAACACAAGGCAGGGCCGATGGCCAAGGCAGTTCCCGCAATTGCGCCGGTCGAACTCGATTGCGCCGACGAAAGCCTCGCGCGGGAGATGACGCGCTGGCTGACGCATCTGCGCGCCGAGCGGCGGCTGTCGCCGAAGACGCTGGAAGCCTATGCCCGCGACCTCCGCCAGTGCCTTACCTTTCTTAACCAGCATTGGGGCGACAAGGTCACGCTGAAGCGCTTTGCGGCACTCGAAGCCACCGACATCAGGGCGTTCATGGCGATGCGCCGCGCCGACGAGATCGGTAGCCGCTCGCTGATGCGGGCGCTGGCGGGGCTGCGGTCATTCGGACGCTTTCTGGAGCGCGAAGGCAAAGGCAGGGTCGGCGCGCTGTCGGCGATCCGTGCGCCCAAGATCGGCAAGAGCCTGCCGAAGCCGATCCAGATGGCGGCCGCCAAGCGACTTGCCGATGCCGACGAACGCGCCGGCGAAGACCGCGATCCCTGGATCCTGGCGCGCGACGCCGCCGTGATGGCGCTGCTGTACGGTTCGGGCCTGCGCATCTCGGAGGCGCTCGGTCTCAAGCACCGCGACGTGCCAAAGCCCGGCGAGGGCGACGTCATCATCGTGACCGGCAAGGGCAACAAGACGCGCATGGTGCCGGTGCTTCAGAACGTGCTGGCGCTGATCGCCGATTACACCGCAATGTGTCCGCATCCGTTGCCACCGAGCGGCCCCATCTTCGTCGGCGCGCGCGGCGGGCCGCTCAGCCCACGGATCATCCAGCTCACCATGGAGCGGCTGCGCGGCGCGCTCGGGCTACCCGACAGCGCCACGCCGCATGCGCTACGGCATTCCTTTGCGACCCACCTGTTGAGCCGCGGCGGCGACCTGCGCGCGATCCAGGAGTTGCTGGGTCACGCCTCGCTCTCGACCACGCAGATCTATACCGGCATCGATGCCGAACGGCTGCTGGAAGTGTATCGCGCTGCGCATCCGCGCGGCTGACGCCCGCCAGATACAAAAACGCGAAAACAACCCCATGCAAAGTAGAACGGGCGCGGCTCATTGATGCCGCGACGAAACCGGCGGATGTCATACTGGGAGCTCAATATGCCGATAGAAAAATCCTTTGATGGACGCGCCCAAAATCCGCTCAACTCTTGCGTTGAACGGCCCGTTCGGCAATCGTGACCGCGGGTCACCTGGGGGAGAACAACATGGGCGCACATGAGAGTATGGAGCATGCGGAGCATGCCGAGCACGCTTCGGGATCGAACAAGAAGATCGCGTTGCTGATCGCCGTGATCGCCCTGTTTCTGGCGTTGTCGGAGACGCTCGGCAAGGGCGCGCAGACCGAAGCCATCAGCAAGAACGTCGAGGCCTCGAACCTGTGGGCGTTCTTCCAGGCCAAGAGCATTCGCCGCACCGTGGTGCAGGCCACTGCCGAACACGCCAAACTCAGCATGGGGGTCGTCGGCGACGATGCTGCGAAAGCCGCGCTGCAAAAGCAGATCGACGACTGGAACAAGACCGCGGCGCGCTATCGCTCGGAGCCGGAAACCGGCGAGGGTTCGGAACAACTCGCCGCGCGCGCCAAGCAGGCCGAGCACCAGCGCGACGATGCGACGGCAAAGTATCACCACTATGAGATCGCCTCGGCCATGTTCCAGATCGGCATCGTGCTGGCTTCGGCCACCATCATCACCGGCATGATCGTACTGGCCTGGGTATCCGGCGTGCTGGCAATCGCCGGCATCGGCATCACCGCGCTCGGTCTTTACGCGCCGCATCTCCTGCATCTGCATTGACGCAAAAACTCCCTCTCCCGCTTGCGGGGGAGGGGGTGCCTCATATGCGCTAGCTTAAGCTCTGGACACAAGGAATCTCGATATGATTCAAGCTTGGGATGAAGATTCGCCCCGAGATTTTGGATCACTGGCCGGAAGTTAGCTCGCGCCTTCCGGCCGGTTTTGACGTGGAAGCAACGGCGCGGTTGCGCGGGGCTTTCACGCGGGCGCGGGAGATCAAGAACGCTGGGACGCTGTTGCGGCTGGCGCTTGCATATGGCGGCCTCGGCATGTCGCTGCGCGAGACCTGTGTGTGGGCCGAGGCTGGCGGGATTGCCCGGTTGTCCGATCCATCGCTGCTCGCTCGGCTGTGCAAAGCCGCACCCTGGCTCGGCGATATCGCGGCTGCGCTGATTGCCGAACAGACAAAAGTGCCCGCGCAGCGCTGGGCCGGGTATCGCTTGCGTGCACTCGATGGCACGTCGATTTGCCAACCGGGAGCTGACCGCACGACATGGCGGCTGCATGTCGGCTACGATCTGGCAACAGGTCAAGTCGATCAGCTTGAATTGACCGACGTGCACGGGGCCGAGAACCTTCAGCGCCTCAGCTACCGGCCGGGAGATATCGTGCTGGCGGATCGCTGCTATGCCAGACCGCGCGATCTGCGGCCGGTGATCGATGCCGGTGCAGACTTCATCGTGCGTACCGGCTGGAATTCGTTGCGCCTGTTGCAGCCGAACGGCGAGCCTTTTGATCTCTTTGCAACGCTTGCCGCTCAGGTCGAGCAGGAAAGCCAGGCCCAGGTTCGCATCCATGAAGGCATGACAGGAGCTGCGCCAGCGGAACCACTGATGTTGCGCCTCGTGATCCGACGCAAGGACCCGGAACAGGCGGCGACAGAGCAGAAGCGCCTGCTGAAGGATGCCAAAAAGCGCGGCAAACAGCCAGACCTGCGCAGTCTCGAGGCGGCAAAGTACATTCTTCTCCTGACCTCGCTGCCGGCCGACGCCTTCCCGCCAGCCGACATCCTCACCCTCTATCGCTTTCGCTGGCAAATCGAGCTGGCGTTCAAAAGGTTCAAGAGCCTGGCCGGCCTCGACATGCTGCCGGCCAAGAAGCCCGAGCTCGCGCGAGCATGGATCTACGCCAGGCTGATCGTCGCCATCATTGCCGAACAGATCGCCGGGCAAGTCCCGGACTCTTCCCCCTCTGGACACCAAAACACCACTCGCAAGTCCATCGCGCTGGCGACTCATGAAGATAGCTCTCGCGACAATTTGCGCTGCCATTCGTGGACCGCTCCAGTGGCAGACTCTCCGCAACATGTTCCTCCGAACCTGGCGTCACCTTTGTGAGCCCCCACGAGGCGTCAAAAACAGCCCGACCGTTTGAAAACTCGCTTAAGCTAGCGCCTATGAGGGGGTGCCTCCGCATCGGGATTCTCTGTGTGGAGAGAGCCCCCACCCGCCGCGCCCTTCGAGCGCGTCGGCCTCCCCCGCAAGCGGGAGAGGCGAAGCAAGCGGGAGAGTGAAGCGCCCTACCGCGCCTGATGCACGCTCTTGCGGAAACGCTGGATCATCCGAAGCGTGCGCGATGACCAGCCATTGCCGTCGCCGCGCAGGATTTCGCGGATCCGCTGCTTGATGGGATTGACCAGGGCAGCCGCCTTGGCGCGCATCACCAGAATGAAGTGGTAGATCTTCCTGAACCACCCCATCTCCAGCAGCTTGACGCGCGTCACGTCGAAGATGAAGGCGGTGACGCCGACGCCGACAAATTTTCCGAGCACGATGACGATGGCGGCGGCCAGCCAGTATTCATGCGCCAGCAGCCAGAGGCCGACCAGCTTGAGCGGAAACAGCGGGATGACAGGCACGGCAAATACGATCAGCGTCATCGCCGGCGACAGCGCATCGACCCGTTCGGTCAGCCACCGCTTGAATGCACGGAACGGAATCCGTGCGACGATGCGCTCGACGATCGGCTCGAGGTGATCCCACAGCCACGCTTCGATAAGGAAGATGACCGCAAGCAGAACCCAGAACGGCTGAAGCAGGCGGCGCATCATCGATGTGGTCTCCGCCCAGTACCGGGCCGTCGATCACATATGGATGGCCCGCTTGCCGACCGCAAGCGCGGCTTCCTTGATGGCCTCGGAGCGCGTGGGATGCGCGTGGCATGTTCGCGCCAGATCCTCGGCGGAACCGCCGAACTCCATCAGAACGCAGGCTTCATGGATCATTTCGCCGGCTTCGCGGCCGACAATGTGCACGCCGAGTACGCGATCGGTCTTCGCATCCGCGAGGATCTTCACGAAGCCCTCGGTGGTCTGGTTGACCTTGGAGCGGCCATTGGCGGTGAAAGGAAACTTGCCCGAAGTGTAGGCCACACCGGCCTGCTTCAGCTCTTCCTCGGTCTTGCCGACCGACGACACTTCCGGAGTGGTATACACGACGCCTGGGATGACATCGTAGTTCACGTGCCCGGCTTGCCCTGCGATGATTTCGGCGCAGGCGACGCCTTCGTCCTCGGCCTTGTGCGCGAGCATCGGACCCGCGACTACGTCGCCGATCGCGTAGACGCCCTTCACGGTAGTGGCGAAATGCGCGTCGATCTGCACGCGGCCACGATTGTCAAGCGCGATGCCGGCTTCTTTCAGCCCGAGCCCTTCGGTGTAGGGCACGCGGCCGATGCAGACCAGCACCACGTCGGCTTCGAGCGTCTCTGCCGCGCCGCCGGCAGCAGGCTCAACGGTAGCCTTGAGCGTCTTGCCGGAGGAGTCGACGCCCGTGACCTTGGCGCCGAGCTTGAACGCAAAGCCCTGCTTTTCGAGGATGCGCTGGAATTGTTTTGCGACCTCGCCATCCGTGCCGGGCAGGATACGGTCGAGGAACTCGACGACGGTGACCTTCGAACCCAGCCGGTGCCACACCGAACCGAGCTCGAGACCGATCACGCCGGCCCCGATGATCAAAAGATTCGCCGGCACCTTGTCGAGCGCCAGCGCGCCGGTCGACGACACGATGCGCTTCTCGTCGATCTCGATGCCCTTCAGCCGCGCGATATCGGAGCCGGTGGCGATGACGATGTTCCTGGTCTCGACCGTCTGCGCCTTGCCGTCGCTTCCAGTGACCTCGACCTTGCCGGCGCCGAGGATTTTGCCCGTGCCGCTGATGACGTCGATCTTGTTCTTCTTCATCAGGAACTCGACGCCCTTGACGTTGCCGTCGATGCCCTGCTGCTTGAAGTTCATCATCGCGGGCAGATCGAGTTTCGGCGCGGAGACGCTGACGCCCATCTTGGCAAAGGAGTGCGTGGCCTCCTCGAACATTTCGGACGCGTGCAGCAGCGCCTTCGACGGCATGCAGCCGACGTTCAGGCAGGTACCACCGAGCGTCGGGTTCTTCTCGACCACGGCGACCTTCATGCCGAGTTGCGCTGCGCGCACCGCGCAGACATATCCACCCGGGCCGGTGCCGATGACAACGAGATCGTAGGCCATTTCGAAATCCTGTAGCTAGGATGTGTGACGGTTATTAGCGCCCGCCAGACACATCAAGAGTGGTACCGGTGACATAGGAAGCTTCGTCCGACATCAGCCAGACGATGGCATTGGCGACTTCTTCGGCCTTGCCGACGCGCTTCATCGGCACCATCGGTGCAAGACGCTGCGCCCGGTCGGGCTCGCCGCCGGAGGCGTGAATGTCGGTATCGATCAGGCCTGGGCGGATGCCTGCAACGCGAATGCCGTCGGTGGCGACCTCGTGGCTGAGGCCGACCGTGAGGGCATCGATCGCGGCCTTTGAGGCGGCATAGTCGACATAGGTGTTGGCCGAGCCGAGCCGCGCGGCGACCGAAGAGATGTTGACGATGACGCCGCCCTCGCCGCCGAACCTGGTCGACATGCGCTTCACCGCCTCGCGCGCGCACAAAATGGCGCCAGTGACGTTGACCGCCATCACTTCCTGAATCCGCTCGGCCGTCATGTCCTCGACGCGAACGCCGCTCTTGCCGACGATACCGGCATTGTTGACGAGAGCACCGAGTGTGCCGAAGCCGTCCGCCGCCTTGAACAGCGCCAGGATGTCGCTCTCATGACCAACGTTGCATTTCACGGCGATGGCCTTGCCGTTCTTGCCTTCGATCAGCGAGACGACTTCGTCGGCCGCGGCCTTGTTGCTGGCATAGCCGACCACGACACGATAGCCGCGTGCCGCGGCCGCAAGCGCGGCGGCGCGCCCGATGCCGCGACTGCCGCCGGTGATAACAACAACCTTGTCCGTCACATTAGCCCCCACTCGTCAGCGCGCACGATCCATGGCTCGCGGCGTCGATCCTGGGCGCCGACACCGCGAGAGCCGGTTAGGTCAGAGATCCAGCACCAGCCGCGCCGGGTCTTCCAGGCTTTCCTTGACGCGCACCAGGAAGGTCACGGCTTCCTTGCCGTCGATCACGCGGTGGTCGTAGGACAGCGCCAGATACATCATCGGGCGGACCTCGATCTTGCCGCCGACCACCATCGGCCGCTCCTGGATCTTGTGCATGCCGAGGATGCCGGATTGCGGTGCATTCAGGATCGGCGTCGACATCAGCGAGCCATAGATGCCGCCATTGGTGATGGTGAAGGTGCCGCCCTGCATCTCGTCGATCTTGAGCTGGCCGTCGCGGGCGCGGCGGCCGAAATCGGCGATCGATTTCTCGATGTCGGAAATCGACTTGTGGTCGCAGTCGCGCACCACAGGCACGACCAGGCCCTTGTCGGTGCCGACGGCAACGCCGATGTGGTAGTAGTTCTTGTAGATCAGGTCGGTGCCGTCGATCTCGGCGTTGACGGCCGGAATGTCCTTCAGCCCCTGCACCACGGCCTTGGTGAAGAAGCCCATGAAGCCGAGCTTCGAGCCGTGCTTCTTCTCGAACACGTCCTTGTACTGCGCGCGCATCGCCATGATGTGGGTCATGTCGACCTCGTTGAAGGTCGTCAGCATCGCGGCGG
>PNLC01000110.1 GCA_013822885.1 Bradyrhizobium sp. | reverse complement strand
CGACCAGGCGATCAGCAGGTTGGCGGTATAACCGTCGACCTTCAGGATCGATTGCAGGAAGAACAGCGCGTAGAACTGGCCGGTGTACCAGACCACGCCCTGGCCCATCACGCCGCCGACCAGCGCGATGATGACGAGCTTGGCGTTGCTCCAGTTGGCGAAGGCTTCGGTCAGCGGGGCCTTGGAGCCCTTGCCCTCGTCCTTCATCTTCTGGAACACTGGAGATTCATTCAGTTTCAGCCGGATGACAACGGATACGCCGAGAAGCACCACCGACAGCAGGAACGGAATACGCCAGCCCCAAGCGGCGAACTCGGTCTCGCCTAGTATGGTTCGGGTAAACAGAATCACGATCAACGACAGGAACAAGCCGAGCGTCGCGGTGGTCTGAATGAACGAGGTGTAGTACCCGCGTTTGCCGTGCGGCGCGTGCTCGGCCACGTAGGTCGCGGCGCCGCCGTACTCACCGCCGAGCGCGAGGCCCTGCAGCAGGCGCAGACCGATCAGGATGATCGGCGCGGCGATACCGATGGTCGCGGCGTTGGGCAGCAGACCGACGATGAAGGTCGACAGGCCCATGATCAGGATGGTGACGAGGAAGGTGTATTTGCGTCCGACGATGTCGCCGACACGTCCGAACACGATGGCGCCGAACGGGCGAACCAGGAAGCCGGCGGCAAACGCCAGCAGCGCGAAGATATCGCGGGTCGCCGGCGGATAGGCCGAGAAGAACTGTGCGCCGATGATGCTGGCGAGAGACCCGTAGAGGTAGAAATCATACCATTCGAAAACGGTACCAAGCGACGATGCGAAGATGACGAAGCGTTCGTCCTTCGTCATCCCCTTGGACTTGCCGGACGTAACAGCCACTGTGGACATTTTGAAATCGCTCCCCAATTGTTCTTGTTGTCGAATTTGTGTTCGCGTCATAACGACGCGCAAAATTCCACGGTCTCCCCCTACATGCTCAGCGAGCGTGGCCCAATAGTACTTTCGGCTTGAGCTGACTGCCCGACGTCTCGCGACCCGGGACGGGGTCGGTCGGCGCGCTTGTCCTGACCGGGGGCAACAGCGAAAACGCGTTACCGCGTAACGACGTAACGATGGAGTACGTGCCGCAGGGGAATCCCGAACGGCAGCTTCCTTCCGCGCGGCCGTCTAGACTAAAGTCCTAATCGTCGAGGAGCGAAAAAAGCAGCGCAATGGTCAACATCACGATGGATATCAGCGCCGTCCATCGCGCGAACTGCAAGTATATTTCCCGCATGAGAGCTGAAATCGTCTGCTGCGCATAGGCTTGGGGCGGACGGCGCTCCTTGGGAAGGTAGAGCCACATCTCGGTCCGGCGGTGATCCTTGGTCCGGGCTTCATGGGCCTTCAGCATCAGGACAAGCGTCATCACGATCGTCAGGAAACCTCCCGCCTGAAACGCGGAACGCGGAAGGAAGGACAATGCGATCATCACGCAAAAGATGGCGAGCGATGCGAACCCGCAGGCGCGCAGCACTGTTTCGTAGGCAATCCGGCGCATCTCTTCCATCGATCGCCCTGTTCCGGTCGTTCGCAAACACCGGGGGCGGAGCGTAGCGCCAAGGTTTCATGCTCTCAACCTCGGAACCCGGGGTCAGAGGCCGATCCTGAGAAAGTTACCGGCCGCCGGCAGCGCCAGGAGAGCGGTTGCGGCAAGCCAGATCCAGAGCGAGACGTCGTTTGATTCCGATGCGCCGGTGGCGCGCTCGTAGAGGGCCGCCGGAATTCCGCCCAGGATGATCGTGGCGGTCGATACCATCAGCGAGGCGAACATCAGCGTCAGCGGCAGGCTGCCGAACAGCAAGGGGCTGGCGAACGACTGGACATACAGCAGCGCGAAAATAAGCCAGAGCTGGTTGAAGATGCCGTTGATCATTCCGAAGAATGCAATGCCGACAAAATAGTAGGTCCTTTTCATGACGCCGCTCCGGAAACCCGCGGGGCAAGGTTCAACAGCAGAAGCGTGTAGTGAAGGATGACGCGCAGCCAGAACATCCAGACGAAGCCGAACAGCCATACCACGGCGGGAGCGGTGACCTTTGGTGTTACGACCGAGATGACGGCGATCACGGGGTCGGTGATCCGGCAAAAGAATCGCCAGATGTAGTTCGGTGAATCCGCGTCGACCATCAGGCCGAGCAGGAACCGGCCGAGCATCGTGTACATCAGTGCCGCAAGAATGAAGTTCGGCAGGTGGAAGTACCAGTAGGCGAGCAGTGAAGCTGTATGGTCCAAATTCGACTCCTGCAGTGCTTCAGCGATCGGCAAACCGGGCAGTGAGGGCGAGATCCTAACTTCGCACGACAATGGCAAGCGCGGACTCTCCCGGCAAGCGACGTCATCGCTTCACCCCAACAAAACGGGGCCCCGAAAGGCCCCGCTTGCCGACACGTGTCGTCGTATTCTCAGGCCGTCTTCTCTTCAAGCACCGTCCGGCCTCGCGGCTTCCGGATGTCGTCGACATAGGCCTGCATCTCGGCAGAGGGCTCCTTGCCCAGCTTGCTGACGATGTAGATGACGGCGAACCCGAGCGGCGCTCCCAACAACCCGCAGGCGATGTTGGTGAGGTTGAACCAGCCGACCTTGTTGGCGAGCGGGTGGGCCAGCGTCGGGAAGCTCTCCATGGCATTGGGCAATGCCATGGCCTTCGCGATATCGACCACCGGTGCGCCCGTTGTCGGGTTCAGCAGTGAGGTCATTCCGAAATACTGCACGCCGATCCCCGGGAAGTACCTGGTCGTGACGAGGTAGAACAGGCACAGTCCGAAGCCGGCAATGATGCCGCATACCGCGCCCGTCGCCGTCGCCCGCTTCCACCAGACGCCCATCACGAGCGCCGGGAAGTTGCCGGCCATGGCGAGCGAGAACGCCCAGCCGACCATCGCCAGGATGTCGGCCGGTTTGGTTGCCGCCGTCGCAGCCGCTACCACGGCGACGATCAACAGCAGCACGCGGGCGATCATCAGCCGGCGCACGGTCGGCGCGTTGGGGTCGATCATCTTGTAGTAGACGTCGTGCGACAACGCGTTGGCGATGGCGAGCAGCAGCCCGTCCGCGGTGGACAGCGCGGCGGCAAGGCCGCCGGCGGCGACCAGGCCCGAGATCACGTACGGAAGGCCTGCGATCTCCGGGGTGGAGAGCACGATCACGTCCGTGTTGATCACGAAGTCCTGCAGCCGGACGACGCCGGGATGGCCGGCGATCGCCTTGCACGCCGCAACGATGGCGTCGATGCTGGCCGCGTTCTTGCCGCAGATCTGGATCAGCCCGAGCTCGCCCCAGTTGAACAGCCAGGGACGAATGGCGGTCAGATCCCGTCCGATGATGTTGGTGTAGACCTCCAGCTTCGAGAACGCCGCATAGGCCGGCGCCGAGAAGTACAGCAGGAAGATGAACAGCAGCGACCAGGCGACGGATTGGCGTGCCTCACGCACCGAGGGGGTGGTGAAGTAACGCATCAGGATGTGCGGCAGCGAAGCGGTGCCGACCATCATGCACATGATGATGGCAAAGAAGTTCAGCGGCGTGTAGTTGATGAACGGCTGGATGTGCGGCTTCAGCGCAGCGACGCTGGCGAGGCCGGCCGACAGCATCTGCTGCTCGCGCGCCGTGATGTCCGCGATTGCCTGCCCGTAAGTGAGTTGCGGAATCGGCAAGCCATACTTCATGGTGGACAGGATCACGATCGGCGTCAGATAGGCGATGATCAGCACGATGTATTGCGCCACCTGCGTCCAGGTCACCGCCCGCATCCCGCCCAGCATCGAACAGACCAGGATGCCGACAAGTCCGGCGAATACCGCAATCTCGAACTGCATCCCGAGGAAGCGCGAGGCGATCAACCCGGTGCCGTAGATCTGCGCCGTCACATAGGTGAAGGAGCAGGCCACCAGCACGATCACGCCGAGCGCGCGGGCAAAGTTGCCGCCATACCTGAATGCCAGGAAGTCGGGCACGGTATAGGCGCCGAACTTGCGCAGGTACGGCCCGATCAGGATCGACACCAGCACGAAGCCGCCGGTCCATCCGAGCACCCATGCGAGGCCATCGTAGCCCAGCAGGAACAGGGTGCCGGCCATGCCGACAAAGGACGCCGCCGACATCCAGTCGGCGCCGGTCGCCATGCCATTGTAAAGCGCCGGCACGCTGCGGCCGGCCACGTAGTACTCGGAAACCTGCGCCGTTCGCGACAGAACGCCGATGATGGCATAGACGGCAAGCGTGAAAAACACGAACAGGTAACCGAGGATCTTGTTCGGAACGCCCATCTGCTCGAGCACCGCGAGCAAAATGACGAAGGCGAGAAAGCCGCCGGTGTAGATGCCGTAGACCCGCCCCAGGTTGTTGAGAAAGTCTGAGCTGCCTGCAGATTTGGTAGCCATATCCGTTCCCCTCAATCTTCCTCGGCAAAGCCGAATTCGCGGTCGATCTTGTCCTGCTGCCTCGCGAAGAGGAACAGCATGACGACGAAGACGATCAACGAGCCCTGCGCGGCCATATAGAAGCCGAGCGGGAAGTTGAGGATCGGGAGGGTGATAGCGTTGAGCGGTTTCACGAACATGTGGATGACGAAACCGAAGAAGAACCATACGGCCAGATGGGTGAACATCAGGCGTGAGGTCTTCGCCCAGTGGGCTTCTTCTCGCTGCTTCAGGTCTCTGCTGTCAGGCATTGGCTGCACTTCCTCTCAATGTCCCGGCGATCGCGCCGGGCAAAAATGATCGAGGGGAATGCAATCCCTTCATGCGGCGCCCCCTCAGTGCCGCGACTTCACCCGGTCTTGCGCCGGCTTGGAGTCAACGAAGGGTAGCATCTGAGTCGGTTCCAGCTCGATAATACTTTGGGAGCAAAAGCATGCTGCAACTGCTAAGAGCGTTGCGGCCTTGCGTATGCGTGCGGACTTGGCAAACGCGGGGTAGACTGTCGAACTAGCTCGGTCCATCTGGCAGGAAACACCGCGATGAAGCTGCTCGATAAATTGTTTCGTCCGCGTCCGCCGATTCGGGACCTCGCGGCGCTGGCTGACTTCATCGACGCGCAGTCGGCCTTCATCGTGCAGAAGGGAATCTACGAATATTCCCGTGCGCGCGCAGGCCACTACGCCAAGGTGCTGTTTGCCGAAAAGGAATTCGCCGAGGCCGTCGAGCGCGCCCGCTGGCAAGCCTTTCCGCTCGGTCTCGCAATGGTGGGAGAAATGGTCGAGGGTGCGTTGGCCTCTCAGCTCGGGCTGCCGCGCCGCGAAACGCTCGACCGGCTGATACCCGTCGTGCTTTCGGTGCTCGATCGCTATCCCGTTCCGCCATCGATCGGCGAGGAGGCGTGGCTTGTGGCGCGCGTCGACCTGGTGCATCGGCTCGATCTGGCCGGAGGGCACGCCCCCAAACGGGTGATGGATATTCCCGAGCCGGTGGCGGAGGCCTATTTTGCGATGATGCCGATCCACGAAAAGCTGCGCGGCCGGGATTTTCAGACCACGCGCAATTATCTCCGCGTCAGCCTGTGCAATATCTATGACGAATTGATCTCGCGCATGGACAGGGCGGCGCTGCAACGGGCATTGACCACGGGTGCCGCGGCCTGACATTTTCGGTTGATTGCGTTTCTGCCGCCAGGGGGAAGCGATGGAGAGGACGAGTGGCGTCGCGCCGCTTTTGTCGATCGACGCCGTCGTCATCGATACCGAAACCACCGGGCTCGATCCGCGCAAGGCGCGGGTGATCGAGCTTGCCGGTGTGCGATTGCAGTCCGGAAAACTGGCTGCCAGCGACCAGTTTCGTCAATTGCTGCGGCCGGCCGATGAACCGATCCCGCCCGAGACGACGCGCATCCATGGCATCGACAACGCCATGGTCGCGGAAGCGCCGGTGTTTGCCGACGTCTGGCCCCGCTTCAGTGGGTATCTCGGCGAGGCCGTGGTGATCGGACACACGGTCGGCTTCGACCTGGCCATGCTGAAGCGCGAATGCGACCTGGCCGGCCTGCCTTGGGTTCGGCCGCGCACGCTCGACACGCGGCTGCTGGCGCAGATCGCCGCGCCGGAACTGGCCGGCCACGCGCTGGAGAAGCTCGCCGCCTGGCTTGGTGTCGATGTCGTCGAGCGCCATTCCGCGCTCGGCGATGCGGCAACCACCGCGCGGGTATTCCTGGCATTGGTGCCGAAGCTGCGCGACCGCGGCATCCGCACCGTTGCCGAGGCCGAGCGTGCCTGCCTTGCCCTCACCACCGTGCTCGACGATCAGGCGCGGAGCGGCTGGATCGAGGCCGTCGAAGCGCCGGCGCGGGCCGATGCGGAGCGGACGCTGAGACGCTTCGACAGCTATGCCTACCGGCATCGCAATCGCGACATCATGCGGACGCCACCGGTCTTCGTGGAAGCCGGCACATCGGTTCACGCCGCGCTGGCGCGGCTGTCAGATGAACGAATATCCGCCGTCTTTGTCGGGCCGGCCGCCGTTTCCGGCAGCGTCAAGGCCGTGGACGCCGGCATAGTGACCGAGCGCGACTTGCTGCGTGCGATCGCGCGGTCCGGCGCCGCCGCGCTCGAGGTGCCGGTCGGGCAGATCATGAGCAGGCCGCTGGCTGCGGTCCCGGCGGATGCCTTTGTCTATCGCGCCATCGGCCGCATGAATCGCCTCAAGACCCGCCATCTCGGCGTCGTCGACGAATCCGGCAGCGTGGTTGGTGCCTTGTCTGCGCGAGACCTGCTTCGCTTGCGCGCAGGCGAGGCGATATCGCTCGGCGATGAGATCGACGATGCGGCGGATGCGCAGTCGCTGGCGCTGGCGTGGGCGAAACTGCCTCAGGTCTCGGAATCGCTGCGGGCAGAGGGCCTCTCCGGCCGGGATGTTGCGGAAGTGATTTCCCGCGAACTCGGCGCGCTCACCAGGCAAGCCGCGGTGATTGCGGAGCGGATCATGCGGGAGCGGGGCGAGGGCGAGCCGCCATGCCGTTACGCCATGATCGTTCTTGGATCGGCCGGCCGCGGCGAAAGCCTGCTGGCCATGGACCAGGACAACGCGGTTATCTTCGAACGCGGCGAGCCCGAGAGCGGTGAGGATCGCTGGTTTGCGGCGTTCGGGGCCCTGGTCGCAGATATCCTCCACGCGGTCGGGGTGCCGTACTGCAAGGGCGGGGTCATGGCGAAGAATGCGCCCTGGCGGGGCTCGGTCGCAACCTGGCAGAGCCGCATCGACCATTGGATCTCGCGCTCCAATCCCGATGACCTGCTCTCCGTTGATATCTTCTTCGACATGCGCGCCGTCTGCGGCGACGGCAGTCTCGCCGTCGCCGTGCGGCAGGCCGCCTTTACCGCAGCGAAGGGGCAGGCCGCGTTCGCCAAGCTTCTGGTCGAGGGGATCAGCGTTCCCAGGAGCGTGGGATTTTTTGGCGGCATCCGCACCGAGAATGGCCGCATCGATCTAAAGCGGTCCGGACTGTTCAGCGTGGTTTCGGCTGCGCGCGCCATGGCGATCCGTTACGGCGTGATGGAACGATCGACGCCGGCCCGGCTCGCCGGCGTGAAGGCGTTGCTTCACGTCGGCGCAGCGGATCTGGATGCGGTTGGCGAGGCGCATGGCGTCTTTCTCGATCTGATCCTGTCGCAGCAGATCGAGGACATCGTCCACGGCACATCGCCTTCCAATGCGGTCGTGGTGAAGCGGCTGTCGGCCCGCGACCAGGAGCGCCTGCGCTCGTCGCTTGAAGCGGTGGCAACCGTCGACCAATTGGTTCGCGACGTCCTGTTCAACGGTTGAGACCGATCGGACCGTTGTGCGACGCACAAGAGAGGGGTTAACCGCTTCTGAGCAAGGCGATATTTGCGCCTTGCATGCGGCCGCCGGGCGGAGGACAATTACACCCGCTCGGTGGGCTGTGTCCCGTCATGGGCTGTTGCAACCTCGCACAAGAAGTAAATGACAGCCGCCACCAATACTCACCTCGTTATCGCCGATGACCATCCGCTGTTCCGCGATGCGCTGCGGCAGGCGGTTGCGAGCGTGGTGACGTCGGCCGTCGTCAGCGAGGCCGGTTCGTTCGAGGGTCTCACCGCGTTGCTGGAACAGGATTCGGACATCGACCTGATCCTGCTCGATCTCACCATGCCGGGAATTTCCGGCTTCTCCGGGCTGATCTACCTGCGCGCCCAGTATCCGGCGATCCCGGTGGTCATCGTCTCGGCGAGCGACGACGCCGGCACGATCCGCCGGTCGCTGGACTTCGGCGCCTCTGGTTTCATTCCCAAGCGCTTCGGCGTCGAGACGCTGCGCGACGCCATCATGAAAGTGATGGAAGGCGACGTCTGGGTTCCGCCGGACACCGATCTCTCCGCCGCCAACGACCCCGACATGACGCGGCTGCGCGACCGGCTGGTGACGCTGACGCCGCAGCAGGTGAGGGTGCTGATGATGCTGTCAGAGGGTCTGCTCAACAAGCAGATCGCCTACGAGCTCGGCGTGTCGGAAGCGACCATCAAGGCCCACGTCTCGGCGATCCTGCAAAAGCTCGGCGTCGAAAGCCGGACCCAGGCCGTGATCGCCGCCGCGAAAATTGCAGGCGGCGACTGGCGCCAGGGCACGCCGCCGGGTTGATTGGGCACGTCGCTCCGGGGCGCGGAATGACCAACCACCTACTCCGCCGCCGCCACCATTTGTTGGGTGCGCCACTGGCCAAGTAATGCGCGGAGCGAGGCCGGTTTGACTGGCTTGTTGAGGATCGCGATGTTTTCCTCGCGCGCGGCAGCGCGCACGTTCGGGCTGCGGTCCGCCGTGATCAGGATCGCCGGAATGTTCTCGCCGAAGCGGCGGCGGATCTCGCGGATCGCGGCGACGCCGTTGCCGCGGTCGAGGTGATAGTCGACCAGGAGGCCGGTCACGCGTCCGCCGGAGGATTCGATCGCCGTGATCGCAGCCTCCGGATCGGCCACCGCGATCACCTCGGCGTCCCAGGCCTTCAGCAGCGTCTTCATGCCGTCCAGGATCGCCGGGTCGTTCTCGATGCAAACGATCAGCGCGCCGCTCATCGGCGTCCTCGACAGCGGCGTGGCGCTGGTGACGGCGGCGGTATGATTGATCGCTGCGGCCACCGGCACCGTCACCGAGAATACCGAGCCGCCGCTGGCGTTGGCGTCGATCGCGATGCCGTGGTTGAGCACGCGTGCCAGCCGCTCGACGATCGACAGGCCAAGCCCGAGGCCGCGCGCGATCCGCGCGCCCTGCTCGAGCCGATGGAACTCCTTGAAAATCTCGCCGCGCTTGGTCACGGGAATGCCGACGCCGGTATCGTAGACGCCAATCTTCAGCGATTGCCCGTGGCGGCGGCAGCCGACCAGCACGCGCCCGCGCGGGGTGTATTTGATGGCGTTGGAAATGAAATTCTGCAACAGGCGCCGCAGCAGCGAGCGGTCCGACTCCACCGGCAGCGAACAAGGCACAAAGGTAAGCTCCAGTCCCTTGGCGCGGGCGATCGGCGCAAACTCGATCTCGAGCGAACGCATCAGGTCGGCCATCTTGAAGCTCGAAATCGAGGTCGCCATCGCGCCGGCATCGAGCCGCGAGATGTCCAGGAGAGCACCGAGGATTTCCTCGATCGCCTCCAGCGAGTCGTCGATGTTCTCGACCAGCCGTGAATCCTCGCCGCCGTTTTGACGTTCGACCAGGCTCGTCACGTAGAGCCGCGCGGCGTTGAGCGGCTGCAGGATGTCGTGGCTGGCTGCGGCGAGGAACCGGGTCTTCGAGATGTTCGCGTCCTCGGCGGTGCTCTTGGCCTGCGCCAGTTCGGAATTCAGCCGCGTCAGTTCCTCGGTGCGGTCGCGCACGCGCTTCTCCAGCGTCGCGTTGGCGCGTTCGAGTGCTTCGGCGGCCTCGAAGCTCGGCGTGACGTCGGAGAAGGTGATGACGAAGCCGCCGCCGGGCATCCGGTTGGAGCGGACCTCGATCACCATGTGGCGATCAGGCAGGCGCTCCAGATAGGGCTCGCCCTCGGTCGTATAGGCATCCAGCCGCCGCTGCAGCAGGCCGTCGGCGTCGCCGAGGCTGGATGGGCGGACGGCGCCCATGAATTCGAGGATCTCCTGCAAGGGGATGCCGAGTTGCACGAGGTGGGGCGGCAGCGCGAGAATTTCACCGAACTGGGCGTTCGAGCAGATCAGTTGCAGATCCGCATCGAAAACCGCGATGCCCTGGCGCACATGGTTCAGCGCGGTCTGCAGGATCTCGCGGTTGAAATGCAGCGCGGCATGGGAATCGTCGAGCAGTTTCAGCGCGGCCTTGGC
>PNLC01000109.1 GCA_013822885.1 Bradyrhizobium sp. | reverse complement strand
GGTAGTCCTGAACGCCGTGCTGCATGTCGACGGTGACACTGTCGAAGCCGCATTGCGCGATCACTTCGGCGGAGAATCCCGACGGGATCGCGAGCCACGCGTTCACGACGGCCTTGCCTGAGGCCCAGACTTTCTTGACGTTGTTGGTTGTCACTCTTTATTCCTCCTGTTGATCGAACCTTCCCGTCATGGCGAGGAGCGAAATGCGACGCTCGCCATGACGGAGAATTACGAGGCGGCCCGCTGAATGCTGGACTCGCTGACGCCGACTTCGCGGGCGGTGTTCACAATCGCCGCCCAGGTGTCGTCCGGCAACGGCACGCCGTTCCTGGTGCGCTCGGCGCGCATCTTCCGTTCGGGATCGCCGGGGACCAGCACGCTCTCGACGCCGGCGATCGGTTTGGTCTCCCGGATGAAGTCGGTATAGCGCGAGATTTCCTCGTCGAAATAATTGCTGGTGTCGATCACCTTGGGGTCGACATAGAAGGCGAGCATGCCGTTGGCAAACTGCCGGCCGCCCGACGTCGCACCGGTGCCGGTGAGCGCGCCGCCGAGCAATTCGCAGATGAAAGCGAGCCCGGAGCCCTTGTGCTCGCCGAACGCGCGGATCGCGCCCGTTCCCTTGGTATGGTCGCGCGGCCCGTCCGGCGTGTAGGAGCCATAGAGCACCGACGGCTCCTCGCTCAGCGTACCGTCGGCATCGACCAGCGCACCGGTCGGCAGCTTCTTGCCGCCGCGGCTTGCCACCAGCACCTTGCCTTCGGCAACGACAGAGGTGGCGAAATCGAGCACGATCGGATCCTGCCCCTTGCGCGGGATTCCGACGCAATACGGCGCGGTCGACAGCCGCTTCTGAACGCCGCCGTAAGGCGCCACCAGCAGCGACCCCGCGGCATTGACGAAATGAACCGATACCAGCCCCTCGGCCGCCGCCATTTCGGCCCAGTCGCCGACGCGGCCGATGTGCCCGGCGTTACGCAGCGCGACGGCTGACAGCCCTGCCTTCTTGCACTTCTCGATCCCGGTCCGCACCGCAAACGGCGTCACGGTCTGGCCATAGCCGAACTTGCCGTCGACCACGGCGAGCGACGGCGTATCGACGATGATCTCGGGAGTTTGGTTGGGAATGACGTTGCCGGTCTTCTTCCAGCGAACATAGACCGGAACCCGGATCACGCCATGGCTGTCATGGCCGGTGAGATTGGCCGTCGTGAGGTAGGTCGCGATACGTCTGGCTTCTTCCGGCGAGGATTCCGAATGGGAGAAAACCTCGGCTACGAAATCGATCAGGTTGTTGACTTGGATGGTGACCATATCCGGATTGCAGCCCTGTCCTTGAGTCGGGAAGCCAGCGCTGTCGGCGGCGAACCCTTTGAACTCCCGCACCGGTTTTCATGACCGGCTTGGAAGGCACTTGATCGAAAAATCCCGCGCGTGTCTACCGCCACATCGCATTTGACAAATGATTGCAATCATTTGCCCGCCCGCTATGCATCGGGTCGGTAGCATCATGCAGATTTGTAATTACTCCCCGCCTCGGCATCCACCTCGTCAGTCACGCCCATCTCCGCAAGGCTGCGCTCCAGTTCGCGCAGCATGTCCTGCAATTCGGCGAGCTTGCCGGCGCCAAAGCGGCCGGTGATTTCTGCGTAGATCGCCTCGGACGTAGGCGCGACGGCTTCGATCAATTTCAGCCCCTTCGGCGAGATCGACACCACGCCGCGCCGCAGATCGGCCTCGGCGGTACGCCGCTCGATCAGGTCGCGCGCTTCGAGATCGCGCAGGATTCGCGACAGGCTCGGTCCGAGCAGGAATGCGACACGCGCCAATTCCGTGACTTCGATGGTGTCCACCGCCGTCAGCGCGCGTAGAATCCGCCATTGCTGTTCGGTCAGCCCGTGATTTCGCAGCGACGGCCGGAACTGTCGCATCACGGCTTCGCGCGCGCGCAGCAGCGCCATCGGCAGCGAGCGGGAAAATTCACGCATCGGCACGCCGCGGCCCTCGCCTGCTTTCTTGCTTGGCATCTTCAGTCGTCCACCATCCCGGAATCGTTGATCGAGCAAGGGTAATGTTTTGCGGCGCAGCAAGCATCAAATCAGCTTGCGGATATCATTTAACATGTTAACTATATTTCAGCACCCTCTTTTTTTGCCTGAGCCATCGCCCCATGCCGCACTTCACGATTGAATATTCAGCCAATCTCGACGGACGCGTCGACATGGGCCTAGTGGTGGAACTGGTCCGCAAGGCCGCCGTCGAGAGCGGCATCTTTCCGCTCGGAGGCATTCGCGTCCGCGCCATCAGGTGCGAGCACTATGCGATCGCCGACGGCAACAAGAGTTTTGGCTTCCTCGACATGGTGCTGCGGCTTGGCGAGGGGCGCGACCTTGCGACTCGAAAGAAGGCCGGCGAGCATATTTTCCAGGCGCTGTCGGCCCATCTCGATCCAGTGTTTGCGAATAGCAATTTCGCGCTGTCGTTCGACATGCAGATCAACGACAAGGAGACCAGCTGGAAACGCAACAACATCCACGACGCTTTGAAGGTGGAGACGGCCCATGGATAAGGTAACACCCAAGGACGTATTTCAGGCCAACCGCGACCGCGTCGCTCCCCTGCTCGCCAAGTTAAAGAGCGACGGTATCGGGCACATGATCGACGGCAAGACCGTGCCGTCGATTTCGGGCCAGACCTTCGAGACCAGGTCCCCGGTCGACGGCGCGGTGCTGGCATCGGTTGCCCGCGGCAATGCCGAAGACATTGACCGCGCGGCGACCGCCGCAAGCCTGGCCTTCAGATCCTGGCGCGACATGTCGGCGGTGATGCGGAAGAAACTGCTGCATCGTGTGGCCGATGCGATCGAGGACAACGCCGACGACATCGCGGTATTGGAATGCATCGACACCGGCCAGGCGCACCGTTTCATGGCCAAGGCCGCGATCCGGGCGGCCGAGAACTTCCGCTTCTTCGCCGACAAATGCGCCGAGGCGCGCGACGGCCTCAACACCCCGAGCGACGAGCACTGGAACATTTCGACCCGAGTGCCGATCGGCCCGGTCGGCGTGATCACGCCGTGGAACACGCCATTCATGCTGTCGACCTGGAAGATCGCGCCGGCGCTGGCCGCCGGCTGCACCGTCGTTCACAAGCCGGCGGAATGGTCGCCGGTGACCGCGGACCTGCTGGCCAAGCTGGCAAAACAGGCCGGGCTGCCCGATGGCGTGCTCAACACCGTTCACGGCATCGGCGAGGAAGCCGGCAAGGCGCTGACCGAGCATCCCGCCATCAAGGCGATCGGCTTCGTCGGCGAGAGCGCCACCGGCTCCGCGATCATGGCGCAGGGCGCGCCGACGCTGAAGCGCGTGCATTTCGAACTCGGCGGCAAGAACCCGGTGATCGTGTTCGACGACGCCGATCTCGACCGCGCACTCGATGCGGTGGTGTTCATGATCTACTCGCTCAACGGCGAGCGCTGCACTTCGTCGAGCCGGCTACTGATCCAGGAAGGCATCGCCGGCAAATTCATCGAGAAGCTGACTGCACGTGTGAAGGCGCTGAAGGTCGGGCATCCCCTCGATCCCGACACTGAAGTCGGACCGCTGATCCACGAGCGGCATCTCGCAAAAGTCTGCAGCTATTTCGACGTCGCCAAGAACGACGGCGCCACCATCGCGGCCGGCGGCAAGCCACATGACGGACCCGGCGGCGGCCATTATGTGCAGCCGACGCTGGTCACCGGCGCGCACTCAAAAATGCGGGTGGCGCAGGAAGAAGTGTTCGGCCCGTTCCTCACCGTGATCCCATTCAAGGACGAGAACGATGCGATCGAGATCGCCAACGGTGTGCAGTACGGCCTGACAGGTTACGTCTGGACCGGCGACATGGGCCGCGCACTGCGGGTGGCCGATGCATTGGAGGCCGGCATGATCTGGCTCAACTCCGAAAACGTCCGCCATCTGCCGACACCGTTCGGCGGCATGAAATCGTCGGGCATCGGCCGCGACGGCGGCGACTATTCGTTCGACTTCTACATGGAAACCAAGCACGTCTCGCTCGCCCGCGGGACACACAAGATTCAGAAACTGGGAGTGTAACACCGTCGTTCCGGGATGGTCCGAAGGACCAGACCCGGAACCTCGAGATTCCGGGTTCGCTTCGCGCCCCGGAATGACAGAATCCGAGGAAACCACATGCCCGTTCCGACGCACATCTTCGATCCCCCGTTCAACATCATCCGCTGCAGCCATGCCGTGCTCGACGTCACGGACATCGACAAGAGCCGGGCGTTCTATGAGACCACCGTCGGTTTGCATGTCGAGGACGCCGACGACAACGCGGTATACCTGCGCGGCTCCGAGGAGCACCAGCATCATTCGCTGGTGCTGCGAAAGGCCCCGGTGGCCGCCTGCAGCCGTCTCGGCTTCAAGGTCGGCAATGACGGCGATCTCGACAAGGCCGCCAGTTTCTTTTCCGAAAACGGCATTACCTATGCGTTCGCCGATCAGCCGTTCCAGGGCCGCACGCTGCAGTTCACCGATCCCGCCGGCTTCCAGCTCGAACTCTACGCGACGATGGACAAGCGCCCCCACCTGCTGCGGCGCTACGACCTCTATAAAGGCTGCCATCCGCAGCGGCTCGATCATTTCAACGTCTTTGCGCCGGAAGTGCAGAACACCGTCGATTTCTACGCCCGGCTTGGCTTCCGCCTCACCGAATATGGCGAGGAAGACGGACCCAACGGGCGCATTGCAGCGGCCTGGATGCATCGCAAGGGTAATGTCCATGACTTCGCCATCACCAACGGCCGCGGCCCTCGCCTGCACCACTTCGCCTATTGGGTGCCGACGGCGATGAACGTGCTGCATCTGTGCGACGTGATGGCCTCCAGCGGCTATCTGAAGAACATCGAGCGCGGCCCCGGACGTCACGGCATTTCGAACGCATTCTTTCTTTACGTCAGGGATCCCGACGGCCACCGCCTCGAGCTCTACACCAGCGACTATTTCACCGGCGACCACGACCATGAGCCGCTGCGCTGGTCGCTGAAGGACCCGCGCCGGCAGACGCTGTGGGGAGCACCGGCGCCACGCTCCTGGTTCGAGGAGGGCACGCCGTTCACCGGCCAGGCGGTGCGCGAGCCGGCCTTCGTCGCCGACGTCACGATTGCGGACTGATGGATTCGGTAATGGCTCTTCCCCGTCTCGCCACCTTCACCGTCAGCGGCGCACAGAAATATGGCGCCGTGACAGATTTCGGCATCGTCGATCTCACCGCGCGTTTCGGGAAGGAATTTCCAACGCTACGCGAGGCCATCGCCGCCGGCGCCCTGATCAAGCTCGCCGAGGAAGGCGCGCGGTACCAGCCGGACCACGCGCTTGACGCGATCAGTTGGCAGCCGCCGATCCCGTCGCCGGAAAAGATCATCTGCATCGGCGTGAACTATCCGGATCGCAACGCCGAATACAAGGACGGCCAGGACGCGCCGAAATATCCGAGCATGTTCATGCGGACGCCACGCTCCTTTGTCGGCCACAACGCACCGCTGATCCGCCCGCGCGTTTCATCTCAGCTCGATTACGAGGGGGAGCTGGTGCTCGTCATCGGCAAGGCCGGCCGGCACATCAGGGAGGCCGACGCGCTCGATCACATCGCCGCCGTCACGCTGTGCAACGAGGGCACCATCCGCGACTGGGTGCGGCACGCCAAGTTCAACGTGACGCAGGGCAAGAACTTCGATTCCACCGGCAGCCTCGGTCCGTGGCTCGTGCCGTACACCAATGAAAGCCAGATCGCGGACATCCGCCTGACCACGCGGGTCAATGGCGAGACGCGGCAGGACGACCGCACCGGACGATTGATCTTCGGCTTCCGCTACCTCATCAACTATCTCTCGACCTTCACCACGCTGGTGCCCGGTGACGTCATCGTGACGGGAACTCCGACCGGCGCCGGCGCGCGGTTCGATCCGCCGCGCTATCTCAAGCCCGGCGACGTCATCGAGGTTGAAGCCGATGGCATAGGTGTGCTCAAGAACGGCGTGGCCGACGAAGCCTGACCAATCCTGCAAATAAGTGGCAAGCGAGTGGATAGCACAATGACCTCAACCTCCGGCGGCGAAGCAATCGTCAATGGCCTTGTCGCGCATGGCGTCGATACCGTGTTCGGCCTGCCGGGCGCGCAGATTTACGGCCTGTTCGATGCCTTTCATCAGGCGCAGCTCAAGGTGATCGGCGCGCGGCATGAGCAGGCCTGCGGCTATATGGCGTTCGGCTATGCGCGTTCATCGGGAAAGCCCGGCGTTTTCAGCGTCGTGCCCGGCCCGGGCGTGCTCAATGCGAGTGCGGCGCTGCTCACCGCGTTCGGCTGCAACGAGCCGGTGCTCTGCCTCACCGGGCAGGTGCCGACGAATTTTCTCGGCAAGGGCCGCGGCCATCTGCACGAGATGCCGGATCAATTGGCGACGCTGCGTACCTTCGTCAAATGGGCTGACCGCATCGAATATCCCGACACGGCCCCTGCGATGGTGTCGCGCGCGTTCCAGGAAATGCTGTCGGGCCGGCGCGGTCCCGTTTCGCTGGAGATGCCGTGGGACGTCTTCACCCAGCGCGCGCAGGTCGGCGCCTCCGCCGTGCTCGACACCCTGCCTGCGCCGCAGCCCGATCCTGACCGCATCAAGGCCGCCGCAGCGCTGATCAAGGGCTGCAAGCGGCCGATGATCTTCGTCGGCAGCGGCGCGATCCATGCGCGTGAGGAGATCCTCGAACTCGCCGAGATGATCGACGCACCGGTTGTGGCATTCCGCAGCGGGCGCGGCATTGTCTCCAACGCGCACGAACTCGGGCTGACGATGGCGGCGGCTTATAAGCTCTGGCCGAACACCGATCTGATGATCGGGATCGGTACGCGGATGGAATTGCCCGCATCCGGATTCCGTTGGCCCTACCAGCCGCAGGGGTTGAAATCCATCCGGATCGATATCGACCCGGTGGAAATGCGCCGGCTTGTATCCGACGCTCCGGTCGTTGCGGACGCCAGGGCCGGCACCGCCGAACTGGCCGCGGCCGTAAAGAAGGCCGGCTACGGCAGGACCCGCGGCCGGCGCGCCGAGATCCGCGAGGCCACCGCAGCGGCGCAGCAGGAGATCCAGAAGATCCAGCCGCAGATGGCGTACCTGAAAATCCTGCGCGAGGTGCTGCCGGCCGACGCGATCGTCACCGATGAACTGTCGCAGGTCGGCTTCGCCTCCTGGTACGGCTTTCCCGTCTACGAGCCGCGCACCTTCATCACGTCGGGTTATCAGGGCACGCTCGGCTCCGGTTTCCCGACAGCGCTCGGCGCCAAGGTCGCCAATCCGGACAGACCGGTGGTCGCGATCACCGGCGACGGCGGCTTCATGTTCGCGGTGCAGGAGCTGTCCACCGCCGTGCAGTTCAAGATCGGCGTGGTGACGCTGGTGTTCAACAACAACGCCTACGGCAATGTCCGCCGCGACCAGCGCCAGCATTTTGACGGCCGCGTGGTGGCATCCGACCTGGTCAATCCGGATTTCGTCAAGCTCGCGGAATCCTTCGGCGTCGGCGCCGCGCGCGTGACCTCGCCGGATCATTTCCGTCCCGCGCTGGAAAAGGCGCTGGCCGACGGCGGGCCATATCTGATCTCGGTGGAGGTACCGACGGATTCGGAAGTGAGCCCGTGGGCGTTCATTCATCCGCCGAAGCCTTAGTCGTTCGTCATTCCGGGGGGTCCGCAGGACCGAATCCGGAATCTCGAGATTCCGGGTCTTGTCCTTCGGACCATCCCGGAATTGACGACGGTGAGAGCTACACTCGTCTCTCCACCACACTCCGCTGCATCCGCAACGCCGCGATCACCAGCAGGCCCACACCGGCGACCGACCAGCACGCGACCGGCGCCCATTGCAACAGCGGCGCATACTCCCGCAGCTTCATAAACCAGACGAAACGTCGATGAAACGCTTCTTCACTTCTCTCCTTGTGGGAGAAGGAAGATCACCGCGCTTTTCGAAAAGTCAGGTTGATGCGCTGGCGGCACATGACGGCGTGCTCGCCGTCGGCTAGCGGCGCGACACCGTGGAAGAAAAGCCGCGACGGTCCGCCCCATACCACGACGTCGCTGTGCTCCAGCCGGAAGCGAGCAGGCTTGTCTGCACGCTTCAGGCCGCCGAACAAGAAAATCGCGGGCAAGCCGAGCGAAACCGAAACGATCGGCGCAGCAAAATCGAGCTCGTCCTTGTCCTGATGCAGCGACAGTTTTGCGCCGGGCACATATCGGTTGATCAGGCAGGCTTCCGGCGCAAAGCCTTTGTACCCGGCGTCATCAGCCGCGTCGGCCGCCAGTCTGCGCAGCACAGGCGGCATCGCCGGCCATTTCTGTCCGGACTCGGGATCAATGGCATCATAACGATAGCCAGTGGGGTCCGACACCCAGCCGACGCTACCGCAATTGGTCATCGCGACCGACATGCGGTGGCCGCCCGGCGTGACCAGATGCCGGAACGGCGACTGTTTGAGGATCGCACGCAGTGCCGGAAGCAACTCGGCTTCGAACGGTCGCGCAAAACCGCGCAGCACCACGGCGCCCTCCGCCATCGCCTCGCGCGGCGGGCGCGTGTCGCCAACGCTCTCGAACAAATCAGCAGTCAATTCAATTGGCACTCACTTGGCATCGTGAAAGATCACGCCGACGGTATGGCGGTGGCCGGAGCGAACCCGGCTGACACCGTGGCGCAGGTTAACCCGGTATGGCCCGCGCGTCCCCTGCACCGGCCTGACATGCACAGCAAAGGCGACCGCATCACCCTGCGCCAGCGGAACCACCTCGGGCCGCGACTGCATCCGCGGCCGCTGCTCCGTCAGCACGAACTCGCCGCCTTCGAAATCGCGCCCCGGCTCAGACAGCAGGATCGCGACCTGCAGCGGAAACACGTGCTCGCCATAGAGATCCTGGTGCAGGCAATTGTAGTCATCGACGCCATATTGCAGCAGCAGCGGCGTCGGCCGGACTTGCCCGGCATCATGGCAGCGTTTCAGGAACGCCTCGTGGCTATCAGGATAGCGGATATCGATCCCCATCGTCTCGTTCCAGCGATTGGCGACCGGACACAGCCGTGCGTAAAGCTCGGGCCGCAGTTGCGCGATCAGATCGGGCAGCGGATAGGCGAAATACTTGTACTCGCCGCGGCCAAAGCCGTGGCGGCCCATCACGATGCGGCTGCGGAAGTTCTTGTCGTCTGGATAGAGCGACACAAGCGCGGCGCATTCGTCGGACGTCAGCAATCCCTTCAGGACGGCGCAGCCCTGGGCGTCGAGGTCGGCGGTGGCCTGCGTCCAGTCGATGGCGTCGACGCGGGCGACGAGTGCTGAGGAACGGTCGATATATCTTGCGGTCGCTTTCATGGCGGTAAGTCTCGCAAATGGCGCCGGCGCACGCCACCCGATTTCCGCCAACTCCATCGTCTTCCCTGCGAGCGCCGGTACGACGCGGGACAATATCAATGCTACCCCAGCACCGGCATCGTGATCACGTCATACCCGTGGCTGATCTTGCGCTTCAGCACGGGGTCCTCCAGTTCGAACTCGAAGCGATCAGCCGGGCGGATGCCGCCCTTGGCCGCAAAGGTGCCGCCGAACATGGCGCAACCATCGGGCAACCCCTTGCCACCGAAGCCGCCGGCGATCAGGTCCTTCACCGGCAGCATCGCATCGAGCGTGCCCTCCTGGTACAGCACCCGCGCGCCATCGATCAGGGCCCAGGAGCGCAGGATCATCTGGTCCCAGTGGCCGATGACGTCCTCCAGTTCCCACAGCGCCGAGGCCACCGGCTTGTCGCACATCTGCTTGGAGACCGTGACGCTGTAGGCCTCCACCTTGCGGTCGGTATGGTCGGAGCCGCAGCCGACGAAGGTGCGGCCCTGCCAGCCGATCAGCACGAACTCGACCTCGCCGCTGGAATCTTCGCCACAGACTTCGATCCGGTCTTCCTGGGTGATCCGCCGCGCCGAGCACCGATAGTAGATCGGTGTCGTCGCCGGGCGCGCGATCCCGATCGCTTCGAGTTCAGCGATATGCGTGTCGCGCGCCACCGGATCGCGGCCGGTCCAGCCGGCAATGACGGCCTTGTCGATGGCGAGCGTCAGCGGCGTGCCTGCGCCCTTGTCCTCGACGATGAAGGTCAGATCAAACACGGATAATGTTCTCCATTCCAGCGGCAAGCTCGAAGATGCGGCGGTCCGATCCGCCCGCCGCCGCGAGCATCAGCCCGACCGGCACCTCGCCTTCGCGATGCGCCGGCAGCGAGATCGCGCAGCCGTCCAGCATGTTGATCAGCGTGCAGTTGCG
>PNLC01000108.1 GCA_013822885.1 Bradyrhizobium sp. | reverse complement strand
CCTTGTCGGAGATCGGCGCGATCAGCGAGCGGCGGATCGCTACCCTGGTCGATCCCGCGCTGAACTTCGGCCTGCCGCCGTTTCTCACTCCCGAGCCCGGCGTCAATTCCGGCTTCATGATCGCCGAGGTGACGGCGGCCGCCCTCTATGCCGAGAACAAGCAGCGCGCCACAGCGTGCTCCATCGACTCGACGCCGACAAGCGCCAACCAGGAGGATCACGTCTCGATGGCTGCGCACGCCGCACGCCGCTTGTCCGATATGGCGGATAATCTGGCTACCATTCTTGGCATCGAGCTGCTGGTGGCGGCGCAAGGCATCGGGCTGCGCGCGCCGCACACGACCAGCCCAGCGCTTGCGGCGGTCATTGCGCGATTGCGCGAGGAGGTGCCGGCGCTCGGCGGCGATCGCTACATGGCCGACGATCTCGCCAGCGCAACCGCGCTGGTCGAAGCCGGCGCATTGCCTGCCGCTGCGATTTCGGTGCTTCAGAACAATCCGTTTCCGGACCTTGCCGAGAAAGGCCTTCCGTCATGAATCGTCGACTAGACAACGATCGCACGATCCGCGCGCCCCACGGGTCTGAGCTCAGCGCCAAGAGCTGGCTGACGGAGGCACCGCTTCGCATGCTGATGAACAATCTCGACCCTGACGTCGCCGAGCGGCCGAGCGAACTGGTCGTCTATGGCGGGATCGGTCGTGCCGCCCGCGACTGGGACTGTTTTGATCGGATCGTCGCCTCACTGCGCAAGCTTGAGAGTGATCAGACCCTGGTCGTGCAGTCCGGCAAGCCGGTCGGAATCTTTCGAACCCACGCCGATGCGCCGCGCGTGCTTATCGCCAACTCGAACCTGGTGCCGCATTGGGCGACGCTCGATCACTTCAATGAGCTCGACAAGGCCGGGCTGATGATGTTCGGCCAGATGACCGCGGGATCATGGATCTACATCGGCAGCCAGGGCATCGTGCAGGGCACCTATGAAACGTTTGTCGAGGTGGGCCGGCGTCACTACGGCGGCGATCTCGCGGGCAAGTGGATATTGACGGCGGGCCTCGGCGGCATGGGCGGCGCGCAGCCGCTTGCGGCGACGATGGCGGGTGCATCGATGCTCGCGGTCGAATGTCAGCCGAGCCGCATCGAGATGCGCTTGCGCACGGGCTATCTCGACCGGCAGGCAGGTACCCTGGACGAGGCGCTTGCGATCATGGCGCAGGCGGCGGAGAGCAGGAAGCCGGTCTCGGTCGGCCTGCTCGGCAACGCCGCCGATATATTTCCCGAACTGGTACGTCGTGGTGTCAGGCCCGACATCGTCACCGACCAGACCAGCGCGCACGATCCGATCAACGGTTACCTGCCCAAGGGTTGGACGCTCGCGGAATGGGAGACGCGACGGCAGGCCGACCCGAAAGCGGTTGAAGCAGCGGCCAAGACCTCGATGGTCGGTCATGTTCAGGCCATGCTGGATTTCCACGCCAAGGGCGTTCCGACCCTCGACTACGGCAACAACATCCGCCAGATGGCGAAGGACATGGGGCTGAAGAACGCGTTCGATTTCCCGGGATTCGTTCCAGCCTATATCCGTCCGCTGTTCTGCCGCGGTGTCGGGCCGTTTCGCTGGGCCGCGCTGTCGGGTGATCCCGAGGACATCTTCCGCACTGACGCCAAGGTCAAGGAGCTGATGCCCGACGACAAGCATCTTCACAACTGGCTCGACATGGCCCGGGCGCGGATCAAGTTCCAGGGATTGCCGGCCCGGATCTGCTGGGTTGGCCTTGGCGACCGCCATCGGCTGGGCATGGCGTTCAACGAAATGGTGGCGAAAGGCGAACTGAAGGCTCCGATCGTGATCGGCCGCGATCATCTTGACAGCGGCTCGGTTGCGAGCCCGAACCGCGAAACCGAAGCCATGCGCGACGGCTCGGATGCGGTATCCGATTGGCCGCTGCTCAATGCGCTGCTCAATTGCGCGAGCGGAGCCACGTGGGTGTCGCTGCACCATGGCGGAGGCGTGGGGATCGGCTATTCGCAGCACGCCGGCATGGTCATTGTCGCCGACGGGACTCCGGAGGCGTCGCGCCGCATCGAGAGGGTTCTTTGGAACGATCCGGCGTCTGGTGTCATGCGTCATGCCGACGCCGGTTACGAAAGTGCGATTGCATGTGCCCATGCCAACGGACTCGATCTGCCGGGTTTGACGTAGCCGTATACGGGCCAGCTATCGAGCAAGCCTAACGAGGTACGAGCACGAGTGCGAGACCCGGGAATAACAGCAGAATCAGAACGGCCAGCATGTAGACGCCGACGAAGGGCAACACTCCGCTGAAGACGTCGGTGATGGGTCCGGGTGTCCGCCGCATGCCCTGCAGGACATACATGACAGTTCCGTCCGGCGGGCTGATCATGGCGATCTCGATCAGCATGGTGACGATGACGCCGAACCAGATCGGGTCATAGCCGAGGCTCTTTACAACCGGAAAGACCACCGGAATCGTCGTGATGATCATGGAGAAGCCCTCCATGAAGGTGCCGAGCGCCAGATAGAACCCGATGATGACCAGCATGATCGCCCACGCGGGCAGCGAAAGGGCGCTGACGATCTCCGCCAGCGTCTGCGGCACGCGCAGTTGCGTCATGATGAAGTTCAGCATGTACGCACCGAACAGGATCAGGCCGAGCATCGCGGTGTTGCGCGCGGTCGCTTCCGCCGACTCGTTCAGGAGCTTGAAGCTGAGCTTTCGGGCGACGAGGGCGAAGACGAGGGAGGCGACCACGCCAAGCGCAGCGGCTTCGGTCGGCGTCGCGATGCCCCCATAGATCGTCCCGAGGACGATCAGGATCAAAAGCGTCGTCGGCATCAAGTCGACGAGGCTTTGCCATCTCTCGTGCGCGGTGGCCGCTGGAGGCTTTTCCTTGTTTGGCAGGCGCAGGCCATGGATGAGGATGACGGCGAAAAACAACAGGCAGACAAGCACGCTGGGAACGATAGCGGCAATATACAGTTTGCCGACAGATGTCTCGGTCATGAGCCCATAGACGATGAATGTGATGCCGGGGGGTATCAGGTTGCCGAGGGCGCCGCCGGCGGCCAACGAGCCCAGCACCATGCGCTGATCGTAAGCCTTCTTCTCGAAGTAGGGCAGTGCGACCGAGCCCATGGTGGCCGCGGTTGCCACGCTCGATCCCGAGATCGCGGAGAATACGGCGCAAGAGGCTATGTTCGTATGCAACAGACCGCCCGGCCAGCGGCGCATCCAGATATTGAGGGCGCGATAGAGTTGCTCGGACAGGCCTGACCGCAACAGGATCTCGCCCATCAGCAAAAAGAGCGGCACGGCCACCAGCACGAAACTCGATGATGGCGCCCAGATGACCTGACCCAGAAACAGCCAGAACGGACGGTCGGAGAACATGAACCCGGACAACAGCGCCAGCGCGCCAAGCACGACGGCGATATAGACGCCCGAGCCAAAGAAGACGAGAAACAGGCCGACCAGCATCATGATTTCGCCGATCGGTAGCGCGGCCGCACCCTGGCTCGCCGCGAAGATGGCGACAGCGAGCATGACGAGCAGGAAGACAATGGCAATCACGGCTGCGCCTTTCCATTTCCGCTTCGGGCGGGCGCCAGGCCAACCGCTTCCAGCGCTTCCTGGGTCTCTTCCTGGTATCCGCGGGGCCCGAGCAGCTTGTCGACCTCGGCGGCGTCACCCGCCACAATCAGGCAAATGACCTCCAGCAACAGGACAACGGAAAAAAGCGCGAGCATCGTGATGCCGACGGCCCACAGGCCCTGGGGTAGCACGAGCGGAATAGCCAACGCGCTGGTGTCCTTGGCGTTGAAGAGCATGCTCTCGCCGACAAGACCCCATGCGCACCAGGCGAGGAATACCGATAACCCGGTCAGCAGCACCAGGGCAATTGCGTGAAGGTACTGGCGAACGCCAAGGGGCAGGCGATTGACCAGCACGTCGATACGAATATGGGAGCGCGTTGCCAGTGCATGTGCAAGCCCCCAAGCAAGGCCAAAAGCGAGCATGTAGCTTGTAATCTCGGTGGTCGCGCTCGAGGAAAAGCCGCCGAAGTTGCGGCAGATGACATCGATCGTGATGAACACGGCGCACAAGATGAAATTCCAGCCCGCCACATAATTCATGAACGCCGCGACTGCGCTCGCGGCCTTCCGTCCTTTGCGTGGGTATTCCGTTGCACGCATGGCAACGTGAGAAATGCGTTCATTCGCGACGTTTGACATCGGGTTCGAGTTCTCCCGCCTCGTTTTGCCAACTTGACCCGATGCCTTGAATCCCAAGCCTCGGCGAGCCTCCAGGGGCGCTCGTCAGTTCGCCGTAAGTTTTATTCCCGTGATTGGAGCGACGGCTTCATTGTAGATGTCACCACACCTCGCGCCACAGCGTTTCACCCAACCTGGAATGACGACTGTCTCCACGATCTTCTTGAGGGTGGCCTTGTCCTCGGCGGTCGCTTCCGCGACCTTCATCGCCTTGTCGGTGACGAGTGTGTGGATCTTGCAGCCGGCCGCCTTTCCTGCATTGCAATCGAGGCCGTCCTGGGTGGCCTCGGCGCCGAGCTTCCATTGTGCGAGTTCGACCTCCTTCATCGTCGCGGTGATCAAGTCTCGCGTCGGCTGGTCGAGTTTTTTCCACCATGCCGTGTTGACGTAATAGGCGGCAATCGCCCATCCGACCGAGAGGTTGTAAATGCTGGTCGTTACCTCGTACCACTTCGCCGCATTGCCCGAGCCGGTGCCCGTCACAGCGCAGTCGGCAACGCCGCGCTCGAGCGCACTGTAGACCTCGGGAAATCCAATCGAGACAGGCTGTGCGCCGATGGCCGTCACGAAGTCGTTGAGCGAGGCGCCGAAGGTGCGGATCTTTCGGCCCTTAAGGTCGGCGAGACTGGAGACCGGCTGGCGACACCAGATCACCTGCGCCGGAAAGGGATACACCGCGATGATCTGGCTGCCGAACTTCTCCAGTTCCTTGTTGGCAAGGGGGACAAGGGCAAGCGCCGTCTTTCGGGCCTGTTCGATGTCGGGATGCAGGCCTGCCAGATCGATCCCGTCGAGGAACGGCACGTCGCCGGAAACGGTCGAGAGCGGGGCTGCGCCGATATCGACCTGCCCGGCGCGGATGAGACGCAGCACCTCGGGACCGTTCAGGTTCATCTCCGGCCAGGCCGACAACTTGACGTCGATCTGTCCGTTCGACTTCGCCTTCAGCCCATCGCGCAGGATCGGTTGATCGACCTTGGTGAACTGCGGCTGTGTACCAAAGGGTTGGGTCACGATCGTGACGGTCATCTTCTGCTGCGCGTCGGCAGTTGCGACCGTCCCGAGCCAGAACGCAGCAATGGCTGCTAGCACCCGATGGCGTGGCGTCATCACAAACATCTCCTCTGATTCCCGTGGGCTTTGAATGAGCTGTTGCAATATTCGCACCAATCGCTCTCCGGCTTCTTCTCGTGCCGCGCGGATCAGTCATGCACTCGGCTAATGCTTGCAAACTGGGCAATGAGCCTATCAGAACGCCTTGATCACGTGCTGGCGTCGCGATCCGATCTGTGTAGGATCGCATTTGTAGTCTACGGCATATCAGGATCGGGGAAGTTCTAGTGGCGTTGATCGAGGTAGCGCCGGTCAGGATCGGTGTTGACATCGGCGGCACCTTTACTGACCTGCAGATTTATGACGCCCGCACGGGCGCAATCGTTGGTTACAAGACGCCGACGACACCGCAGGATCCCTCCATCGGTCTGATGACCGGAATCAAGGAGGCGGCAGCCCGTTACAATTTCACGCTTCCCGATGTGGGCTTCTTGCTCCACGGCACGACGATCGCCACCAATGCGATCCTGGAACGCAAGCTCCCCAAGGCCGTGCTCGTGACCACGGCAGGCTTCGAGGATGTGCTCGAGATTGGCCGCCACGTCCGCCGCGAAGTCTATGCCCTCAGTCCGCAGCAGCCGCCGACGCTGATCCCGCGCGACTGCCGCATCGGCGTCGCTGAAAGGATACGGGCAGACGGCAGTGTCGAAGTGCCGCTGACGCCTGCGGCGTTGGAAAACCTCGCCGCCGCGATCGACAGGATCGATCCGGTCAGCGTCGCCGTCTGCCTGATGAATTCCTACCTCAACCCGCAGCACGAACAAGACATCGCCGGGTATCTTGCAAAAACTCGGCCTGCGCTGAAAGTCTCGTGCGCGAGTGCCTTGAGCGCGGAGATTCGCGAATATGAGCGCACGTCGACCACCGTGCTCAACGCGGTATTGATTCCGGTCATTGCGGGATATCTCGACAAGCTCACGCACCGCATGGAGACGGAAGGGTTTCGGCCGCGGTTGCTTCTCGTGCAATCCAACGGCGGTGTGTGCGCCGCCAGGACGGCGGCGCTGGAACCGGTACGGCTTCTGCTCTCGGGACCGTCAGGCGGGAGCGCGGCCTGCGCGCTGCTGAGCAAGATCCTCGGCGAGGACAACCTGATTGGCGTCGACATGGGCGGGACCAGCTTCGACGTCTCGGTCGTGCGCAATGGCCGCGTCAACGTCGTCATGCAGGGCGAGGTGGATCGCATGCCGGTCCGCATCCCGATGGTCGAAATTCGCGCCATCGGCGCGGGCGGTGGCTCACTCGCCAAGGTGCAGCGGGGCAAGCGGCTGACGGTCGGGCCTGAAAGCGCCGGTTCATATCCAGGCCCCGCCTGCTATGGCCGCGGCGGCGTCGGGGCGACGGTGACGGATGCGAATGTCACGCTCGGCCGGATCGATGGCGAAAAATTCCTGGGTGGCGGGATGCGTCTCGACAGCCAAGCAGCACGCGGGGTGATTGACGCCGAGGTGGCCAAGCCGCTCAGCCTCGCGACCGAGCCCGCGGCGGAGGGATTGCTGGCCGTGGTCAACGCGAATTTGGGTGCCGCGATCCGACTGTCGCTGTTCGAGAAGGGCGTCGATCCGCGCGAATTCACCATGATCGCCTTTGGCGGTGCGGCCGGGTTGCACGCGGTCGCCGTCGCCGACGAGACGGGGATCGGGCGCGTCGTATTCCCGGAGAATGCCAGCACATTGTCCGCCTATGGCATACTTCATTCGGATCTGATTCATGACCTCGTCCGTTCGCGCGTGCTCGATGCGACGCCGGAAAAGCTCGGCGCGATCACACCGCTGCTCGAATGCCTCGTTGCCGATGCACGGACAAGGCTCGATGCTGACGCCATCCCCGAGAACGACCGTCACATCGAACTCTCCGCCGACATGCACTACAAGGGGCAAGCCTTCGAGCTGACGGTGCCGTTGCGCTCCCTCCAGCTCGACGAGGCGGCGCTGCCAGTTCTGATCGGTGATTTTCACGATCTCCATCGTCAATATTTCTCTTATTCAAATCCGGGTTCGGCCGTGGAAATCGTGTCGTTGCGTGCCTCGGCGATCGGCCGCTTGCCCAAGCCTGCAGCCAAGGGGGCGGCTGCGCGCGACAGCGGCCAGCCGATCGGCAAGCGCAAGATCTGGCTTTCCGGCGGTTGGCGGGATGTCGTGGTGTGGAACCGCGACGACGTGTTTCCGGGTGTCACGATCGAGGGGCCGGCCGTCATCGAGGAGGCCTATACAAGCGTCCTTCTGGTCGAGGGATGGAGTTGCCGGCGCGACAAGAGCGGCCACCTCGTGGCGAGGAGGCATTAATGAACGTGAACGTCGCGGATGCAGAGATCTCGCCGATCGAACTCGAGATCATCTACAACGCCCTGACCGCCGCCGCCGCCGAGATGGACGTTACCATCTGGCGCACAAGTCGCTCGACCATCGTGCGGGAATTGCTCGACTACTCGACTGCGATCTTCGACCGCGACGGCTGGAACGTTGCGCAGGCGGCGCGCATCCCGAGTCATCTGAATTCGATGAGCTATTTCCTCACCGAGATCCTGGCTCGTCACATTCCGCCCGACAGATGGGGGCCCGACGACGTCGTCATATCAAATGACCCGTACTGCGGAGGCCAGCATCTCCCCGATATCGTCGCCTACAAGGCGGTCTTTCGCAATGGCCGCCGGATCGGGTTCGTCGGGGCATTGTGTCATCATCTGGACGTCGGAGGCTCCTCACCGGGCAGTTACGGCTCGAGCGCGACGGAGATCTTTCAGGAAGGCCTGCGAATACCACCGGTGAAGATCGTCGAGCGTGGCAAGCTCAACGAGCCGATCCGCGACATTATCCTGCAGAATGTCCGCCAGCCGGACATCTTATGGGGAGATTTGCAGTCGCAACTTGCCTCGCTTCACATCGGCGCGGCAAGCATCGAGCGCCTCGCCATGAAGCTCGGAGAAGCGCGTTTCGAAGCGGCGACCCATCAATTGCTCGATCGATCCGAGGCCGCCATGCGGGCCGTGATCGGCCGCATTCCCGATGGCACTTACGAGTTCGAGGATCATGTCGACGACGACGGGATTTTGGATACGCCGATCCGCATTCACGCGAGGTTGACGGTCGAAGGCGACGAACTCACGGTTGATCTCTCTGGCTGCAGTCCGCAGGTGATGGGGCCGAGCAACGCAACGCTGTCGTCGACATGCTCGACGGTCTTCTATGCGTTGATCGCTTCTGCAGACGTGCCGATCGCGGCGAATGCGGGTTGCTATCGTCCGGTCAGGATCGTTGCGCCGCCCGGCCTGTGCGTGAGTGCGGCCGTTCCTGCACCTGTCGTGCATCGCATCGCCATCGGTCACCGGTTGGCCACGGTGCTGTTCGGCGCGCTGCATCAGGCCGTGCCGGAGCGCATGCCGGCAGCTTATTATGCCGTGTCCTATGTCGTAACGCTGCAGACCATCGATCCCGAGCTTGGTCGCCGCGTTCTCGTCGAGATCGAGGTCGGCGGCATCGGCGCGTTACCGGTTTCGGACGGCGCTTCGGCGCTGTCGTTCGGCATGCACAACAATGCGAACATTCCAATGGAGATGATCGAAAGCGACATGCCGGTGACGTTCATGGGTTACGGATTGCTGTCCGACACCGGTGGTCCCGGCCAATGGCGCGGAGGGCTGGGCCTGTGGCGCGAATGGCGGATCGACTGCCCGATGGCGCAGCTTTCCACCAACCTCGATCGTTTCAAGTTCCGTCCATTCGGACTCTCTGGCGGAGAACCCGCGGCGCCAAGTGCACTCTACCTGATCCGCGACGGTGAAAAGCAGGCGTTGCGTTCCAAAGTCACGAACATGATGTTAAGAAACGGAGACATTATCCGGCTCGAAACTTCCGGTGGCGGCGGCTTCGGCGAAGCCCGGTTGCGGGAGCGGGAGCTTGTCGAGCGGGATGTCCGGCTCGGCTATGTGAGTGCCGCGGCCGCAAGGGATAGTTACGGGCGGAGCAGTTGAGCTATGTCTGCCCAATGCCCCCCGCCGGAGGGCGAAAGACTGGTTGCCACCGGGGCATCGGGGGGCAAGCTTTGAAGTCGGCGCGCTGACAATCGAGACCCAAGGACAAGCCCGCAAATAGCCGGTCTCGCCGCCGAGAAGCGTGCGAACGGCAGTCGACCGTGAAAGATGTCTTCGTCTGGCATCACACGGTCTCTACCGTTCATCTGCTTGGCGACGTCCGCATTGACATGGATCAACCGGCTTCGCCGTGGGGTTACTGGGTACGGCGACAAAGATCGTTCGATCGTATTTCAAATTGATGTAGCGCAAACTTCAAATCAGCATTCTAGGCGATCGATACCCCGAGCACACAAGCTGGCGAAGGGGGCATCATGGACGCGACATCCGCTGCGCATCAGGGTCGGGCACTCTGGCTCTCGACGATCGCTTTCACGATCTGCTTTGCGGTCTGGACGATCTTCTCGATCATCGGCATTCGCATCAAGCAGGAGCTGGGGTTGAGCGACACCCAGTTCGGCCTTCTGGTCGGCACGCCCATCCTCAGCGGATCGCTGATCCGGCTCTTACTCGGCATCTGGACCGATCAGTATGGCGGTCGACGTGTCTACACGGTCGTCATGCTATCCGCGGCGGTCGCCACCTACATGCTGACCTGGGCGGACACCTATCCCGAGTTTCTCGTTGCTGCGCTGTTCGTCGGTATCGCGGGCGGATCGTTCGCGGTCGGCGTCGCCTACGTCTCGCGATTTTATCCCGCGGGCAAGCAGGGCACCGCGCTCGGCATCTTCGGTGCCGGCAACGTCGGCGCTGCACTCACCAAATTTGTCGCGCCCTTCGTGCTGGTGGCCTATGGCTGGCAGACCGTTGCCCAGGTCTGGGCGCTGGCCATTGGCCTGATGGGTATCGCGTTCTGGTTCTTCTCGGAAGAAGACCCCGTCGTCCGGGCGCGGCGAGAGAAGAACGAGAAGCCGACCAGTGCTTGGCTCGAACTCGAGCCGCTGAAGAATA
>PNLC01000107.1 GCA_013822885.1 Bradyrhizobium sp. | reverse complement strand
GTCTTTCAGGCTCTTGAAGAATTCCTGCCAGTCGGTGTCGACCGACGCCGGGTCCTGCTCGTAGCGGGCGTAGAGGTCGTCGATGTAGGTGGCGTTGGTGCCCTGCAAAAAAGAGGAGAGAGCAAATGCTGCGTTCGCGTCCTGGCGAGACATGATGGCGTCCTGGTGATTTTCGCTTTGCGCATGGAAAACGGCGCTTTTGCCGGTCCGGAAGCCCGATCCAGCTCGGTAAAGAAGCTTTACCCTATTTAAGGCGAAACTTCGCCCCGAAAAGAACCAAGGATTGAATTACGACTTCAACTTTTCGGCAAGGGTATGTCCGAGCCTTGCCGGCGACGGAGAGACGGTGATTCCGGCCGATTCCATCGCCGAAGTCTTGGAACCGGCGTCGCCCTTGCCGCCGGAGATGATCGCGCCGGCGTGGCCCATGCGGCGGCCGGGAGGGGCGGTGACGCCGGCGATGAAGCCGACCATCGGCTTCTTGCGGCCACGCTTGGCCTCGTCCTTGATGAACTGGGCGGCGTCTTCCTCGGCGGAACCGCCGATTTCGCCGATCATGATGATCGAGGTGGTCTTGGGATCGGCGAGGAACATTTCCAGCACGTCGATGAATTCGGTGCCCTTGACGGGGTCGCCGCCGATTCCGACCGCGGTGGTCTGGCCGAGGCCTTCCTGGGTGGTCTGGAACACGGCCTCATAGGTCAACGTGCCCGAGCGGGAAACGATCCCGACGCTGCCGGGCTTGAAGATGTTGGCTGGCATGATGCCGATCTTGCACTCGCCCGCGGTCATCACGCCCGGGCAGTTCGGCCCGATCAGGCGCGATTTCGACCCCGACAGCGAGCGCTTCACACGCACCATGTCGAGCACCGGAATGCCCTCGGTGATGCAGACGATCAGCGGAATTTCCGCCTCGATCGCCTCGCAGATCGCATCCGCCGCGCCCGGGGGCGGCACATAGATGACCGACGCATCGGCCCCGGTCTTCTCGTGCGCCTCGCGAACAGTATCGAACACCGGCAGGTTGAGATGGGTCGACCCGCCCTTCCCCGGCGAGGTGCCGCCGACCATCTTGGTGCCATACGCGATCGCGGCTTCCGAATGGAACGTGCCGTTCTTGCCGGTAAAGCCCTGGCAGATGACTTTGGTATTCTTGTCGATCAGAACGGACATGGTGGGTGACGCTTTCGTGGATGATCGGGAAGGAAAGGTTCTTAGTGGATCCGCCGGTAGACGCCGGTGAGCACGTCGGCCCAGCCTTCGGCATCGGGTGAGAACTGGATCTTCATGGTGTAGTTGTCGTTGTCGACGACGTCATAGACGTGGCGCGCATTGCCGCGCAGCGAGCCGCGCACCAGGATCAGCGACTTGCCGCTCCAGCCGCCGGAGGCCGGCGCCGGCGAATAGTAGCCGAGCGAATCGTGCCAGAACAATTTGTAGGTCCGGTCGTCGCGATCGTAGGTGAACACGCCATGCGTCGCGAAACTCTCCTTGCCGTCGCGCATCTGGCGGGTGTCCTGGATCAGGTAGAAGCCGTTGAGATCCATCCGCGCCACCACGTGCGAGGTCGCCGGACCGCCCGCGGTCCAGCGCGAAGGAAAAACCATTTCCTCGCCCGCCCACTCGCCCGCAAAGACCGCGAGCCGGCGGTGTTCTTCCAGCGCTGTCGGTGCGGCGAGATGGTCAGCCATCGCTAGCCTCCCTTGACGGCTTTCACGATTTTCTGTGCGGCATCGTCGAGGTTGTCGGCCGGCACCACGTTGAGGCCGGATTCGCGGATGATCTGCTTGCCGGCATCGACATTGGTGCCTTCGAGACGCACCACCAGCGGCACTTTCAGGCCGACTTCCTTGACGGCCGCGACCACGCCTTCGGCGATGATATCGCACTTCATGATGCCGCCGAAGATGTTGACCAGGATGCCCTTCACGTTGGGATCGGCCGTGATGATCTTGAACGCTGCCGCGACCTTCTCCTTGCTGGCGCCACCGCCGACGTCGAGGAAGTTCGCGGGCTCCATGCCGTAGAGCTTGATGATGTCCATGGTCGCCATGGCAAGGCCGGCGCCGTTGACCATGCAGCCGATGGTGCCGTCGAGGGTCACGTAGTTCAGGTCGTATTTGGACGCCTCGACTTCCTTGGCGTCCTCCTCGGTCAAATCGCGCAGCGACACCGCGATCTCGGGGTGGCGGAACAGCGCGTTGTCGTCGAACGACACCTTGGCATCGAGCACGCGCAACTGACCCTGCCTGGTAACGACGAGCGGATTGATCTCCAGCATCGCCATGTCCTTGGCCGTGAAGGCCGCATAGAGCTGCCCCACCAGTTTCTCGGCCTGCTTGGCCAGGTCGCCCGAGAGATTGAGCGCCTTCGCCACCGTGCGGCCGTGATGGGCCATGATGCCGGTCGCCGGATCGACCGAGAAGGTCACGATCTTCTCCGGCGTGTTGTGCGCGACTTCCTCGACGTTGACGCCGCCTTCGGTCGAGACCACGAACGCCACTTCCGAAGTTTCGCGATCGACCAGGATCGAGAGATAGAACTCCTTGTCGATGTCGGAGCCTTCCTCGATGTAGAGGCGGTTGACCTGCTTGCCCTGGGGGCCGGTCTGGATCGTGACCAGCGTCGCGCCCAGCATCTGCTTGGCGAATTCATTGACCTCGGCGACCGACTTGGCGATGCGGACGCCGCCCTTGTCGCCGGCCGAGGCTTCCTTGAACTTGCCCTTGCCGCGGCCGCCGGCATGGATCTGGCTCTTCACCACCCAGATCGGGCCGGGAAGCTGCTTGGCGGCAGCGTCCGAATCCGAGGCCTTGAGCACAGCCACGCCGCGCGAAATCGGCACGCCGAATTCATGCAGCAGAGCCTTTGCCTGGTATTCATGGATATTCATCTGGACGCTCCCCAAAACCCGATGCGGCGAGTTCTACAGTTCACCGTCATTGGTAGTTGGCATACCATATACCAATTGAACTGTAACCCCGAAAAGGCTTCCGGCCCGATCCCTGGCCGAAAGCGCAACGAAATCAACGCCCGAGCAGGTCGGGCGCGATCTTCTTGCAGGCATCGACGAGGCCCTGAACGGCACCCACCGACTTGTCGAACGCTTCGCGATCCTTGCCGGCCAATTCGATCTCGACGATACGCTCCACGCCCTTCGAGCCGATGACGACGGGCACGCCGACATACATGTCTTTGACGCCATATTCGCCGTTGAGATAGGCGGCGACGGGCAACACCCGCTTCTTGTCCTTCAGATAGCTTTCGGCCATCGCGATCGCGGAGGCGGCGGGCGCGTAGAACGCCGAACCGGTCTTCAGCAGGTTGACGATCTCGGCGCCGCCGTTACGGGTGCGGTCGACGATCTCGTCGATGCGCGCCTGCGAGGTCCAGCCCATCTTGACCAGGTCCGGCAGCGGAATGCCGGCAACGGTGGAGTAGCGCGTCAGCGGAACCATGGTGTCGCCATGGCCGCCGAGCACGAAGGCGGTGACGTCTTCGACGGAGACGTTGAATTCATCGGCCAGGAAATAGCGGAAACGGGAGGAATCCAGCACGCCGGCCATGCCGACCACCTTCTTGTGCGGCATGCCGGAAGCCTTCTGCAGCGCCCACACCATCGCGTCCAGCGGGTTGGTGATGCAGATGACGAACGCGTCGGGGGCATACTTCTTGATGCCGGCGCCGACCTGCTCCATGACCTTGAGATTGATGCTCAGCAGATCGTCGCGGCTCATGCCGGGCTTGCGCGGCACGCCGGCGGTGACGATGCAGACCTTGGCGCCGTCAAGCGCCTCATAGGAATTGGCGCCGGTCAGATAGGCGTCAAAACCGTCGACCGGCGAAGACTGGGCGATATCGAGCGCTTTACCCTGGGGGACCCCCTCGGCGATGTCGAACATCACGACGTCGCCAAGCTCCTTCAGGCCAATGAGATGAGCCAGCGTTCCGCCGATCTGACCGGAGCCAATCAAAGCAATCTTGTCGCGCGCCATGGGAAATTTGTCCTTCTAAGCCGAAGAGGAGGGTGAATAGGAAGCTGGATCGCTGGTTATCCCTTTCGATTGACCGGTTCAAGACGGAGCACGCCCAATTGTAAGGCCCTGCCTCGAATTCGGTCAGCGGCTCCTCCGTCAAGTCTCCACCAGCCCCGTACTCGACCCGCTCGCAGCAGAATCCTTCCGGCCATGCGGTAGCGCCAGATAGGACTCCGAGCTCATTTCGATCAGCCGCGACGAGGTCCGCTTGAACTCGTTGGCCTCGACGCCGTCGGTCGCCAGATACAGCGATAGCGGATCGGCCTCGGCCGAGGCCATCAGCTTCACCGCGTTGTCGTAGAGCGTGTCGATCAGCGAGATGAAGCGCTTGGCGGCGTTGCGGTCGGCGGCGTCCATGACTGGAATACGGTCGATCAGGATGGTGTGATAATCGTGCGCCAGCCGCAGATAGTCCGAGGCGGCAAGCGGCTTTTCGCAGATGTCGGCAAAGGAAAATCGCGCGACGCCATGCGCCGAGCACGGCACGCGCAGGACGCGGCCCTTGATCGCAATATCGCGCGGCTTGCACGGCGCGTTGCCGGTCATCCTGCGCCAGGCGCGGTCGAGCGCGGCGCCGGCTTCGTCGTCCGGCGGCACCAGCCACATCTTCACCCCGGTGAGTTTTTCGAGCCGAAAGTCCGTGCGCGCATCGAGCCGCAGCACGTCCATGCGGCCTTCGATTTGCGCGATGAACGGCAGGAACAGCGCGCGGTTGAGGCCGCCCTTGTAGAGGTTTTCGGGCGCGACGTTCGAGGTCGCAATCACGACGGTGCCGAGTTCGAACAGCTTCGAGAACAGCCGGCCCAGGATCATGGCGTCGGCGATGTCGGTGACGTGGAATTCGTCGAAGCACAACAGCCACGCCTCGTCGAAGATGGCGTTGGCCGTCAGCTCGATCACGTCGCCGTCCGCGATCTCGCCGCGGGCGATGTTCTGGCGATAGGCGTAGATCTTCTCGTGCGCCTCGGCCATGAATTCGTGGAAATGGGCGCGGCGCTTGTGCTGGACCGGGCTCTGCTGAAAGAACAGGTCCATCAGCATGGTCTTGCCGCGGCCGACCTCGCCATGAACGTAAAGCCCCCGCGGCGGCGGCTCGCTCTTGTCGCCGAACAGCCGGCCGAGCAGGCTCAGCTTGCGCACCGGCTTGTAGCTCGAAAGCCGCTCCTCCAGCCCTGCGAACGCCTCGACGGCGTCGGCTTGCGCCGGGTCGGCCTCGATGGCGCCCGAGGAGACCAGAGACTCATAATGTGCGCGAAAGGAGGCGGGTTGGGTCGACAGCATGGCCCCCTTTCGGCCTCAAGCGTGCGAAAATTGCAAGCCGCCAATTGGCGGAAGGGGTATGCAAGCGCGGCCCGCCGAAAGCCGATCCTAGCGCAGCTACCGCCTCACGCGCTAAGCGCGTAGGAATCCTCGACCACGTAGGGCCCCCCGCCGGTAGAAGCACGCGACGAAAACAGCACGAAGCGCGAGGCCATGAACGTCCGGCTCGGAAAGTAACCCCGCACCGAGAGATAGTCGGCAACATCCTGGCTCGACGCGTCGTGCAACCGTGCCAGCGTCACATGCGGGGTGAATTTCCGTCCCTCGGGATCGAGCCCGAGCCGCTGCATCAGTCGTTCGAGTTCGGCCTGCAACTCGATCAGCGGCCGGCACGGCTCGACGGAGGCAACAACCGCGCGCGGTTTCCTGCCGCCAAAGCTTTGCAGTCCCTGTACCTTGACCTCGAACGGCTTGCGATTGATCCGAAACAGCATCGAGGCGATCTCGTTCGCCGACATGCCGTCGATATCGCCGATGAAGCGCAGGGTGACGTGATAATTTTCGGGATCGATCCAGCGTGCGCCGGGAAGGCCGCCACGCAAATTGGAGAGGCTCTGGCCGATCTCGGCCGGAATTTCCAGTCCAGCAAAAAGACGTGGCATCGCATGACTCCCGATGCTTGGGCATGACCTTGAAAATGACCATGTCCTGTAACAGCGCCCGATGACGAATCATCGATAGCTATTTTCTATCCGACTTATGTGACTCTGCGAAGCACGGGGCGTTTACGGAAAGTAAACCTCCGGGGAAAACGCCGGATAACCTTAATCTTTGCCGCTTTTTCAACTCCGTTGCGCGGAAACCGTACCGACCAGTGCCTCCACCATGGGCAGAATGTTCTTCACAATGACATCGACGCCGTCGGCGGTCGGATGAATCCCGTCGGCCTGGTTGAGCTTGGCGTCGGCCGCGACCCCTTCCAGGAAAAACGGATAGAGCGGGACGCCGAAGGATTTCGAAAGCTCCGGATAGATCGCGTTGAACCGGGCGGCATACTCGCTGCCGTAATTGGGCGGCGCGAGCATTCCGCACAAGAGAACCGCGATCTTGCGCGCCTTCAGCCGCGTCAGGATCTCGGTCAGGGCGGCGCGGGTGACAGCAGGATCGATTCCCCGGAGGGCGTCGTTGGCGCCCAGTTCGACGATGACCGCCTCCGTTCCCTCGGGGACCGACCAGTCCAGCCGGTCGCGGCCGCCTGAGGAAGTATCGCCGGACACCCCGGCATTGGTCATGTCGACCTTTATCCCCTTGTCGGCCAAGGCCTTTTGCAAACGCTCCGGGAATGCCGACGCGGCGGACAGGCCAAGGCCCGCGCTCAGGGAATCGCCCAGGACAACCATCTTGATGGGCCTTTCGGGCGCGGCGGCCGGGGTTTGGGCAAAAGCCGGAGCCGCCGTCATCAAAGCCATAATCAACACGCGTATGTGCGCAAACATCCTTTTCAAGCCCTCGACCCGAGCGGTGGAAGTGCCATATGACCGAGCCATGGACAGTCTCATCGAACCCTCTTCACTGACCGGCGTCGAGCCGGACACCATTTCCATCGCCAACGTCAACCTCTCGCTCGGCGCAGGCGCCGCGCGCGTTCATATCCTCAAGGATATCAGCCTTCGCGTGGCATCCGGCGAGGCGATCGGCCTGATCGGCCCGTCAGGTTCGGGCAAATCGACCTTGCTGATGGTGATGGCGGGGTTGGAACGTCCTGACAGCGGAGAGGTGGTGGTCAACGGCACGTCGTTCAATGCCCTCGACGAGGACGCGCTGGCCCGGTTTCGCGGCCGCCAGGTCGGCATCGTGTTCCAGTCGTTTCATCTGATCCCGACCATGACGGCGCTTGAGAACGTCGCGGTGCCGCTGGAACTCGCCGGCAAACCCGACGCGGCGCAGCGCGCGGCGCAGGAATTGACCTCGGTCGGACTTGGCGATCGCCTACACCATTATCCGACCCAATTGTCCGGCGGCGAGCAGCAGCGCGTGGCGCTGGCCCGCGCGCTGGCGCCCGACCCTGCCATTCTGGTGGCGGACGAACCGACCGGCAATCTCGACGAGGCCACCGGCAGGCAGATCGTGGATCTCCTGTTCACCAAGCATGCCGAGCGCGGCATGACGCTGGTGCTGGTGACGCACGACACTTCGCTGGCGCAGCGCTGCGACCGCGTGGTGCGCTTGCGTTCCGGCCGGATCGACGGACATTCATGACCACGATCTCCGAACCGGCCTATCGCAGCCGCGGGTCATCGCTGGCACTGCGCTACGCGCTGCGCGAACTGCGCAGCGGCCTGCGCGGCTTCTACGTCTTCATCGCCTGCATCGCGCTCGGCGTGATGGCGATTGCCGGCGTCGGCTCGGTCGCGGCCAGCCTGAGCGAAGGTTTGACCCGCGAGGGCCGCACGCTGCTCGGCGGCGACGTTGCGTTCTCGCTGATCCAGCGCGAAGCCAAGCCTGAGGAACTCGCCTTCCTGCGCGCGCGCGGCGAGGTTTCGGTCGCGGCCGCGCTGCGGGTCATGGCCCGCGGCAGCGACGACAAGCTGGCGCTGGTCGAACTCAAGGCCGTGGACGGCAGCTATCCTCTCCTCGGCCAGGTGACACTCGATCCGCAAATGCCGATGGCTGATTTGCTGGCCGAGCGGGAAGGCGCATTTGGCGCAGCGGTGGACTCCACCCTGCTCGCCCGGCTCGATCTCAAGCTCGGCGACCGCATCGGCATTGGCAACGCCACGTTCCAGATCCGCAGCGTGGTCACAGCCGAGCCGGACAAGCTGGCTGGCAATGTCGGGCTGGGCCCGCGCGTCCTGGTGAGCGAAACGAGCCTGCGCGCCACCGGTCTGTTGCAGCCCGGCAGCCTGGTGCGCTGGATCTACCGCGTAAAACTGCCGGATAACGCGGCCGACGATCGCGCCGCGACCCAGTTGATCGACACCGCACGCAGCGCCCTGCCGGAGGCCGGCTGGTGGATTCGCAGCAGCAGCAATGCCTCGCCGCAACTCGAACGTACCATCAACCGCTTCACCCAGTTCCTGACGCTGGTCGGCCTCGCCGCCCTTCTGGTCGGCGGCGTCGGCGTCGCCAACGCGGTCAAGAGCCATATCGACCGCCGCCGCGATGTCATCGCCTCGTTCAAGGCGCTCGGCGCGACCGGCCGCGACGTCTTCACGATCTACCTGACGCAGGTGGTCCTGCTCGCCGCGGTCGGCTCGGTGATCGGGCTGGCTGCGGGCGCGGCGCTGCCCTACGCCATCGTCGGCCTGTTCGGCAAGCTGCTGCCGCTGCCGGTGATCCCGGCCCTGCACGGGGACGAACTGGCGCTATCGTTCGTCTATGGCCTGCTCACGGCGCTCGCCTTCGGACTATGGCCGCTCGGCCGGGTCCACGACGTGCCGGTTGCGGCGCTGTTCCGCGAGGAGGTCGCCCGCGAGTGGCACCGCCCGCGCTGGGGCTATCTGGCGCTGATGGCGGCGGTGATTACGCTTCTGGTCGCGGTGGCGATCGGTCTTGCCTATGACAAGCGTATCGCGGCCGTGTTCGTCGCCTCGTCGGTGGCGGTATTCGTGCTGCTGCGCGGTGTCGCTGCCGGCCTGATGGCACTGGCGCGCCGGCTGCCCCGGAGCCGCATCACCATGCTGCGGCTGGCGATCGCCAATATCTATCGCCCGGGCGCGCTGACGCCCTCGGTCGTGATGTCGCTCGGCCTCGGGCTTGCGGTGCTGGTCACCATCACCCAGATCGACGGCAATCTGCGCCGGCAGTTCATGGCCGCGTTGCCGGAGCGCGCGCCCTCGTTCTATTTCATCGACATTCCGACCGCCGATGCCGACCGCTTCGGCGAGTTCCTCAAGAAGGTGGCGCCGGCATCCACGGTGGAAGACGTCCCGATGCTGCGCGGGCGCATCGTCGGCGCCCGCGGCGTCAAGGCCGACGAGCTCAAGCCCTCGCAGGATTCCGAGTGGGTACTGCAGAGCGACCGCGGCCTCACCTACACCAACGAGGTTCCCAGGGGCTCGAAAGTGGTCGAGGGCGAATGGTGGAGCGCGGACTACAAGGGTCCGCCGCTGGTCTCGCTGGAGAAGAAGATAGCCGACGGCCTGAAGCTCAAGATCGGCGACGAGATCGTCGTCAACGTGCTCGGCCGCGACATCCGGGCCCGGATCAGCAACCTGCGCAACGTCGACTGGCAGGGCCTCGGCATCAATTTCGTGCTGGTGTTCTCGCCCAACGCCTTCAAGGGCGCGCCGCACAGCCATGTCGCGACCCTGTCGGAGGCCCATCCGGACGCGGCCGGCGACGCCCGGATCATCAAGCAGGTGGCCGAGGCCTTTCCGACGGTGACCAGCGTACGGGTCCGCGAAGCGCTGGACACTGTCGGCACCGTCGTCACCAACCTGGTGCTTGCGATCCGTGGCGCCAGCGCGGTGACGCTGATATCGGCCATCCTGGTGCTGGGCGGCGCGCTCGCCGCCGGCCATCGCCACCGGGTCTACGATGCGGTGATCCTGAAGACGCTCGGCGCGACGCGTTCACGCCTGCTCGGCGCCTACGCGCTGGAGTACCTGATGATCGGGCTGGCCACGGCGGTGTTCGGCATTATCGCAGGTTCGATCGCGGCGTGGCTGATCGTCACACGCCTGATGACCTTGAGTTTCGTCTGGCAAGCCGGCAGCGCCGCCGGCGTGGTCGCCGCCGCCCTGATCGTGACGGTAGGCCTCGGACTCGCCGGGACGTTGCTGGCCCTGAACCAGAAACCGGCCAGCGTGTTGCGGAATTTGTGACAAATTGTAGCGGCAGAAAGGCGCAGTTAACGCTGCTTTTGCTAGGGACTGATAGGCAGAAGCGACATTCAGCCGCGCGTGGAAGCTTGCACTGAATGTGTTAGTTTCCCACATACGAGCCAAGTCAGTGGCCGGCCTGATGACCCAACGTTCTTCGTGACCCAACGTTAATGTCAGCAGGTCGGGATATCTGAGGTAGAAATCTAACCGGCACCGCAAACCCTTGCGTTCGGCCGGGCAACCAACGGGAATTCGACCATGTCGGACCTAGACCGTAACTACG
>PNLC01000106.1 GCA_013822885.1 Bradyrhizobium sp. | reverse complement strand
GGCGCCCTCCACCAGCTTGATCATGCGGTCGATGAAGGTCGAGCCTTGTGCTGCGGTGATGCGGACGCGGATCCAGTCCGACAACACCTGCGTGCCACCGGTCACCGCCGAACGGTCGCCGCCGGACTCGCGGATGACAGGCGCGGATTCACCCGTAATCGCCGCCTCGTTGACGGAAGCAACGCCCTCGATCACCTCGCCGTCGGAGGGAATGTTGTCGCCGGCCTCGACCAGGACGACGTCGCCGACCTTGAGCACGGTACCGGGAACCAGTCGATAGGTCTTGTCGGAACCCGTCAGCAGCTTGGCCTGGCTCTCGGTGCGGGTTTTCTTCAGCGACTCGGCTTGCGCCTTGCCGCGGCCTTCGGCCACGGCTTCGGCGAAATTGGCGAACAGCACCGTGAACCACAGCCACAGGATGATCTGGAATGTGAATCCGAGATTTGCACCGCCGGTGACGAGGTCGCGCAGGAAGATGACCGTGGTCAGCGCCGCCACGACTTCGACCACGAACATCACGGGGCTCTTGATCATCAGGCGCGGGTCGAGCTTGACGAAGGCCGATTTGATCGCAGGCACCAGGATCTTCGGGTCGAGCATCGCCGACGCCTTCACCTTTTTCTGCAGTTTCATGGCTTCCATGGACGTAACTCCGAAGAGGGATCGATCAGAACAAAGTGTTGGCGTTCATGGCGAGGTGCTCGACGATCGGCCCGAGCGCCAGCGCCGGGAAGAAGGTGAGACCGCCGATGATCAGGATCACGCCGACGACGAGGCCTACGAACAGGCCGCCGGTGGTCGGGAACGTTCCGACCGAGGGCGGGATCGACTTCTTCGCCGCGAGCGAGCCCGCAATCGCCATCGCCGGAACGATCATGAAGAAGCGGCCGACGAACATCGCCATCGCTCCGGTCAGATTGTAGAAGGGGGTGTTGCCGGTAAGGCCTGCGAAAGCAGAACCGTTATTGCCGGTTTGGGAGCTGTAGGCGTAAAGCACCTCGGTGAAACCATGGGGCCCGGCATTGGCCATCGACGCCACTGCCGGCGGGAACACCACCGCAACTGCCGTCCAGCCCAGGATCATCAGCGGCAGGATCAGGATCGCGAGCATCGCCATCTTGACCTCGCGCGCCTCGATCTTCTTGCCGACATATTCAGGCGTGCGGCCGACCATCAGCCCGGCGACGAAAATCGCCAGCACCACGAAAAGCAGCATGCCATACATGCCGGCGCCGACACCGCCGACGATGATCTCGCCGAGCTGAATGTTGAGCAGCGGGATCATGCCGCCGAGCGCGGTGAACGAGTCATGCATGGCGTTGACCGCGCCGCAGGAGGCCGCCGTGGTGATGACCGCGAACAGTGAGGAGGCGACGATGCCGAAGCGGACCTCCTTGCCCTCCATGTTACCGCCGGTCAGGCCCAGCGCACTCAGCGCCGAAGTACCGCTGGCCTCGGCCCAGTAGGTAATGGCGACGCCCGAAACGAACAGCGTGCCCATCACGGCGAGGATCGCCCAGCCCTGGCGCTGGTCGCCGACCATGCGGCCGAACACGTTGGTGAGCGCCGCGCCGATCGCGAAGATCGAGACCATCTGAACGAAATTCGACAGCGCAGTCGGATTTTCGAAGGGATGCGCGGCATTGGCGTTGAAGAAGCCGCCGCCATTGGTACCCAGCATCTTTATCGCGACCTGCGACGCAACCGGACCGACCGCGACGGTCTGCCTGGCGCCTTCCAGCGTCGTCGCCTCGACATAGGCGCCGAGGGTCTGCGGCATTCCCTGCGAGATGAGGAACAACGCGTAGACGATGCAGATCGGCAGCAACACATAGAGCGTGGAGCGCGTCACATCGACCCAGAAATTTCCGATGGTGCGCATCGAGGAGCGCGAAAAGCCGCGGATCAGCGCCACCGCAAGCGCGATGCCGGTTGCGGCCGAGAGGAAGTTCTGGTGCGTCAGGCCAACCATCTGCGTCAGGTACGACAGCGTGCTTTCGCCGCCGTAGTTCTGCCAGTTGGTATTGGTGATGAAGGATATCGCGGTGTTGAATGAAAGGTCTGCGGCGACCGCGGATTGATCCTGCGGGTTGAACGGCAACAGCGGCTGCAGCCGCATCAGGCCATAGATGATGAGAAAGCCGCCGACATGGAACAGCAGCATCGCGACCGTATAGGTCAGCCAATGCTGCTCGCGCCGCTCATCGACGCCGCCCACCCAATAAAGCCCGCGTTCGACCGGGCGCAGCACCGGGGACAGGAAGGTGGCCTCGCCGTTGAAGACGCGGGTCATGTACCAGCCCAGCGGTTTGACCAGTGCGACCACGATCGCGCAGAATAAAAGAATTTGAATCCAGCCGATGACAGTCATTGTCGGGAATCCTTCAGAATTTTCTTGCAGGCAGCAGCAGGCGGAACAACGCGATCAGCAGCGCCGAGGTGACGACGAACGCCAGCACGACTTGGAACAGCGTGATCATGGCGTCCTCAGAAGCGTTCCGGCCGCAGCAGCGCGTAGGTCAGGTAGAGCAGCAGGCCGAGCGCGACGAGGCCGGCGAGCGAATAATCGAAGGTCATGGCTCTGCTCCGTTACAGGCGTTCGCAGGCATAGGCGTAACCGATGCCTGCGACGAAGAAGCCGAGGACGAGCGCCAGCATGACTATATCGAGCATGGGATGTTCCTCTGCGACATGAACCGCGAGCCGACGTGATGGCTATCGCGTTTACAGCGGCTGAAGTGCCACCGCGCGCATAGGTTTTCGAGGCGGGAGGGATGGAGAAGTTATAGGAATTTCATAAATGTCGGCTCTTCCTTCTCCCCTTGTGGGAGAAGGTGGCGCGAAGCGCCGGATGAGGGGTCTCTATCCGCGGAGACAGACCCCTCACCCGTCTCGCCGCCGCTCACGCGGCGTCGATCCACCCTCTCCCACAAGGGGAGAGGGAAAAAGACAGCGATCGTTTCGCGTGAAGTTACGTAACCCAGGGGCAATCTAAGGTGAGGCTGTCATTCCGGGGCGATGCGAAAGCATCGAACCCGGAATCTCGAGATTCCGGGTCTGGTCCTTCGGACCATCCCGGAATGACGCTACCGCAAAGCCCTACTCGGCCGCCGACTGCAGCTCCGCCTTTTCCGCCCGCACGGCGCAGAACTTGAACTCGGGGATCTTGCCGAACGGATCGAGCGCCGGGTTGGTCAGCAAATTCGCCGCCGCCTCCGCGTAGCAGAACGGCATGAACACCATGTTCTCAGGCACGTCGCGATCGGAACGAACCTTGACCTCGACGGCGCCGCGGCGGGTTTCCAGCCGGATGAAATCGCCGGGCCAGACGCTGAGCTTGCGCATGTCCTTGGGCGACATGAACGCCACCGCCTCCGGCTCGATCTGGTCGAGCACGCTGGCGCGGCGGGTCATCGATCCGGTGTGCCAGTGTTCGAGCACGCGCCCCGTCGAAAGCACCATCGGGTATTCCGCGTCGGGCACCTCGTCGGGCGCGATCACCTTGGCCGGGACGATCTTGCCGCGGCCGCTCGCGGTCGGGAAGCCCGTGGTGAAGATGATCTCGTTGCCGGGCTTGTTCGGGTCGTCGACCGGATAGGTCACCGCGCCCTCGCGCACCAACCGATCCCAGGTGATGTTCTTCAGCGACGGCATCACCTGCGTCATCTCGGTGAAGACATCGGCCGGGCCGTCATAGTTCCAGGACAGCCCCATGCGCTTGCCGATCTCCTGGATGATCCAGAGATCCTGCCGGGCATCGCCCGGCGGCTTGATCACTTCGCGCGCGAGCTGCACGCGGCGGTCGGTGTTGGTGAAGGTGCCGGATTTTTCCGCAAACGCGGAAGCCGGCAGGATCACGTCGGCGTGGAATGCGGTTTCGGTGACGAACAGATCCTGCACGACCAGATGGTCGAGCATCGCCAGGGCCCCGCGCGCGTGCTGCAGATCGGGGTCCGACATCGCGGGGTTCTCGCCCTCGATATACATGCCGGTGATTTCGCCGGCGTGGATCGCGTTCATGATCTCGACCACGGTCAGGCCACGCACGGGATCGAGGTCCTGATGCCACAGCTTTTCAAAGGGCTCGCGCAGATCGGTGCGTCCGACCGGCTGATAGTCCGGCAAAAACATCGGGATCAGGCCTGCGTCGGAGGCGCCCTGCACGTTGTTCTGGCCGCGCAGCGGATGCAGGCCGGTGCCGGGACGGCCGACCTGACCCGTCGTCAGCGCCAGCGCGATCAGGCAACGCGCATTGTCAGTGCCATGAATGTGCTGGCTGATGCCCATGCCCCAGAAGATGATCGAGGCCTGCGATCGCGCATAGACCCGCGCCACTTCCTTCAGCGTCTCGGCCGGGATGCCGCAGATCGCCTCCATCTTCTCCGGCGGAAATTCCTTGATGCGCTCGGCGAGTTCGTCGAAACCCTCGGTGTAGCCCGCGATGTACTGCTGGTCGGTCAGCCCCTCGGTGATGATGGTGTGCAGCATCGCGTTCAGCATCGCGACGTCGCTGCCGGGCCTGAAGGCGAGGTGCTTCCAGGCGTGGCGCGACAGCGTCTGCCTGCGTGGATCCATCACGATCAGTTTGGCGCCGCGCTTGGCCGCGTTCTTGATGTAGGTCGCGGCCACCGGATGGTTCACGGTCGGATTGGCGCCGATCACGATGATGACTTCGGCATCCATGGCGGCGGCAAACGGCGCCGACACTGCGCCGGAGTTCAAGCCTTCCATCAACGCCGCCACCGACGAAGCGTGGCACAGCCGCGTGCAGTGATCGACATTGTTGGAGCCGAAACCTGTGCGCACCAGCTTCTGGAACAGATACGCCTCTTCGTTCGAGCCTTTTGCGGAGCCGAAGCCGGCGAGCGCCTTGACGCCCTTCTCGTCGCGAATTTTCACGAGGCCCTTGGCGGCAATATCCAGCGCCTCTTCCCACGAGGCTTCGCGGAAATGCGTGAACGGATTGGCCGGATCGACCTGATCGTTGGCGTCCTTCTTCGCGTTCGGCAGCCGCACCAGCGGCTTTGTGAGGCGATGCGGGTGATGGATGTAGTCAAAGCCGAAGCGGCCCTTGACGCAGAGGCGGTTATGGTTGGCGGGGCCGTCGCGGCCCTCGGCATAGATGACCTTCTCGTCCTTGACCTGATAGGTGACCTGGCAGCCGACGCCGCAGAAGGGGCACAGCGAGTCGACCTTCCTGTCGGCATAGGTAACGCGGGTCTGGTTCTCATCGAGCATCACCGACGGCATCAGCGCACCGGTCGGGCAGGCCTGCACGCATTCGCCGCAGGCGACACAGGTGGATTCACCCATCGGATCGTCGAAGTCGAACACGATCTTGGCTCCGTGGCTGCGATACGCCATGCCGATGACGTCGTTGACCTGCACCTCGCGGCAGGCGCGCACGCACAGGCCGCACTGGATGCAGGCATCGAGATTGACGCTCATCGCGGGATGGCTGCTGTCACCCTGCCAGCGCTCGGCGGCGGGAAAACGGCTTTCGGTTACCTCGACCTTTTCGGCCCAATGCCAGAATTTCGAGTCGGGATCATGCGAAGTCGCGCGCGCCGGCTGGTCGGCGACCAGCAACTCCATCACCATCTTCTGCGCGGCGACCGCGCGCGCGCTCTCGGACTTCACCTTCATGCCAACGCTAGGCGTGCGCTTGCAGGACGCCGCCAGCACGCGTTCGCCCTCGATCTCGACCATGCAGGCGCGGCAATTACCGTCGGGCCGGTAATCCGGTTCCGGCGAATAGCAGAGATGCGGGATGTCCCGGCCCTGGCGTTTTGCAACCTGCCAGATGGTTTCGCCCGCGTTGGCCTCGACCTGCTTGCCGTCGAGTTCGAACTTGATCTTCGTCATTCCGCCGCTTCCTTGAACTCGTCGGGGAAATATTTGATGACGCACGACAGCGGATTCGACGCCGCCTGGCCGAGCCCGCAGATCGACGCGTCGCGCATGGCCTGGCTCAACTGGTCGAGCAATTCGCGATCCCACACCGGACGCTCCATCAGGACCGCCGCTTTCTGGGTGCCGACCCGGCACGGCGTGCACTGGCCGCAGCTTTCATCCTCGAAGAACTTCATCAGGTTCAGCGCCGCGCCTTTTACGCTGTCCTGATCGGACAGGATGACGACGGCGGCCGAACCGATGAAGCAGCCGTATTTTTCCAGCGTGCCGAAATCGAGCGGTATGTTGTCCATCGACGCCGGCAGGATGCCGCCCGACGCGCCGCCCGGGAGGTAGGCGCGGAATGTGTGCCCGTCGGCCATGCCGCCGCAGAACTCGTCGATCAGTTCGCGCACGGTGAGGCCGGCCGGCGCCAGCTTGACGCCGGGATCTTTGACGCGGCCCGAGACCGAGTAGCTGCGCAGCCCGACACGCTCGTTGCGGCCGTGGCTTTTCCACCAGTCGGCGCCCTTCTCGACGATGTCGCGCACCCAGAACAGCGTCTCGACATTGTTGATGAGCGTCGGCAGGCCGAACAGGCCAACCTGAAACGGATAAGGCGGCTTGTGCCGCGGCAGGCCGCGCTTGCCCTCCAGGCTCTCGAGCAGCGCGGACTCCTCGCCGCAGATATAGGCGCCGGCGCCGCGGCGCATGTGAATGCGCGGACCGCCCGCAGGCAGTTTTGCAATCTCGAGCGGCAGCAGTTTTAGCGCGGCGGGATATTCGTCGCGCAGATAGATGTAGACGTCCTCCGCGTCGATGATATGCGCCGCAATCAGCGTGCCTTCGAGGAAACGGTGCGCGTCGCGGAGCAGATAGAAGCGGTCCTTGAAGGTACCGGGCTCGCCCTCGTCGCCATTGACGGCCATCAACCGCGGACCCGGCTCGCCCAGCACCGCGCGCCACTTGCGGCCGGCGGGAAAGCCCGCCCCACCCATCCCGCGCAGGCTGGAATCGTCGAGTGCCTTTAGGATGTCTTCCTTGCTGACCCGCCCCGCGCGCAAGTCGCCGAGCAGCTTGTAGCCGCCCTGGCTGACATAGATGTCGTAGTCGACATAGGACGGCATGATCGGGTGGGTCTCGCCCCGCGCCGCGGTATCGAGTACCTCGGCCGGCGTCGCATGAAGCACGTAACGATGCCCGACTTCGGCGACAGGCGCGCTGTCGCAGAACCCGACGCAGGGCGCGCGCACCACGCGAATGCCGGGGCCGGACTTCTCCTGCAATTCGCTGAGCAGTTCTTCCGCGCCCAGCAAGGCGCAGGTGAGGGAATCACAGACGCGAATGGTCAGCGGCGCGATATCGGGTTCGCCTTCCTTCACCACGTCGAAATGCGCATAGAAGGTCGCGGTCTCGAACACTTCCGCAAACGACAGCTTCATCTCGTCGGCAAGCGCGGCGAGATGCGCGGCCGAGATCTGGTGATACTTGTCCTGGATCAAATGCAGGTGCTCGATCAGAAGATCGCGCTGCCGCGGCTGGTCGCCGAGCAGAAGTTCGATCTCATGGGCGGCCGTGGGGTCGATCTGTCGGCCCTTGGGTGTCGCCTTGGCCCGCTTCCGTCCCGCGCCGGGATGTTCGAACGGGCGGACCTTCTGCACGTCATGGACATTCATTGATGGCGTCTCGTCCTCTTGACCGGAATTAGATCGACCCTAATCTTTGGTATGCCAGATGCCAAGCGAATTGTAGCGTCGCTGTAAGCATTTAACTCGCTGGCATCGGTGCGACGTACTCGCGTCCGGGGCTATCACCGGCCTGCCTTACCTAATGCCAGGAATGAGACCGCGAAATGATCCCGAGATCAATAAAGGCGTCTCATGCTGCGATTGCTAAAGCGCATCGATTTAACTTATCGATCTATCGATAGAAAATTCGAATGATCGGGAAGCAGTCAAATCGCGGAGACGTTCGCCTTCTCGATCATGAACACGATCCGGCTGTCGTTGCGCTCGACGATCTCGACCTTGTCGCCGGTTTCGCTAATGAGATTGGGGATGTCGATGACCGCCAATGGATCGGTGCACAGCACTTCGAGCCTGTCGCCCGGCGGCAGCGTCTTGAGCGCCTTGCGCGTCTTCAGTGCCGGCAGCGGACATTTGAGCCCGGCGAGATCGAGTTTTGTCGTGGTCATGGTGTCACCATGGCGACGGCTGCCTGCATCGTCAACGCCGGATCACGAGGTCAGGCTGGCGTAGGACAGGAACCCGACCGTCTGCCCGGGTTCGACCTGCGTGATGTCCTCGCCGAGTTCGACCAGGCCATCGGTATCGACCAGCGACGACAACAGTCCGGCACCCTCGCGCGGAAATTTCTCCGCTTCGAGCGCACCATCGGCAGCCCTGCGCAGGCTGACGCGGACATATTCGCGGCGTGCGATCTTCTTCCTGTAGGTGAAGCCGGCGCGAACCGGCATCGGCTGCAGCTTCTCCTGCATCGCACCCGAAAGCGCCAGGATGGTCGGCCGCACCACATGAACGAAGGTCACGAAACTCGCCACCGGATTGCCCGGCAAGCCGATGAATGGCGTGCCGCCGATGATCCCCATCGCAACAGGCCTTCCCGGCTTGATCGCCATCCGCCACAGCACAAGGCGGCCTATGCTTTCGACGCTCGCCTTGACGTGGTCCTCTTCGCCGGTCGAAACGCCGCCGGTGGTGAGGAGCAGATCATGGGTGCCGGCGACGTCCTGCAGCGCGCGTGCGAGCGCGGCGCGATCGTCCCTGATAATGCCGAGATCGCTGACGTCACAGCCGAGCCGGGCCAGCATCGCCATCAGCATGAAACGGTTGGAATCGAACAGTTGCGGTGCGGCGCGCACTTCGCCCGGCGAGGCCAGTTCGTTGCCGGTGGAGAACACCGCAACACGAATGCGCCTGACAACATCGAGCTGCGTCAGGCCGAACGCCGCGACCAGCGCCACATCCTGCGGCCGCAGCCGCTGCCCGGCCCTCAGCGCAGCATGGCCTGCAGGAATGTCCTCCCCTGCAGGCCGCACATTGGCGCCGGGCTTCAGCCCCGCGGGCAGAACGACCTTGTCGCCTTCGACGCGGACGTCTTCCTGCATGAAAACAGTGTCGGCGCCTTCGGGCATCGGCGCGCCGGTGAAGATGCGCATCGCCTGCCCCGGCCTGACTGGCGCTGTCGCAGCGCTGCCGGCCTGGAGGCGTCCAGTGACTGCGAACGCCTGCTCTTCCTTCTGCGGCAGGTCGCGGCTCGCGACCGCATAACCATCGACGGCGGAATTGGTGAAAGGCGGCAGCGGCAGCGGCGCCTGAATGTCGTTCGCCAGAATGCGGCCGTCAGCGACGGCGAGCGCAACCGTCTCCACGTCAAGCACCGGCGTCACGCGCTCGGCGATGAGCGCAACGGCCTCATCGACCGACATCATCGGGCCGCCGAAGGCAAAGCAATCGTCGGACAGTTGCGCCATCTGCCTGATCAACCCTCAGCTTCGCATTTTGCCAGCACGTCTTCGATCGAGATCGCCGATTTCAGCATCATGGCTGCTACGGCCGCGATATCATCGAGATGAGCGGTGGGAAGCGTGGTTTCAACATTTGTATCGGTGGCGATGCCGACGATGCCGGGATCGTCGGGGAACAGCAGCGGCTTTTCATTCGCGGCGCGATAGACCTCGATCTTGCGGTGCGGCTCGCGCTTGAAGCCTTCGACGACGACGAGATCGACCCGCGACATTTTGGCCAAAAGCTCCGGCAGCCGCGGCTCGCCGGCGCCGCGCAGTTCATGCATCAGCGCCCAGCGCTGGCTGGAGGACACCAGAACCTCGGCCGCACCGGCCTCGCGGTGCTTCCAGGAATCCTTGCCGGGCACGTCGACATCGAAGGCGTGATGGGCATGCTTGATGACGGAGACGCGCAGGCCCTGTTTCAGCAGATGCGGGATCGCCCGCGTCAGCAAGGTGGTCTTGCCGGCGCCGCTCCATCCCGCGAGGCCTATCACTTTCATTGCATTCTCCGGCAGCGGCTCTTTCGGTCATTGCGAGCGCAGCGACGCAATCCACACTTTCTTCGCCGCACCATGGATTGCTTCGCTGCGCTCGCAATGACGGGGCTAGCCGCATTGTTCATACCCTGAAATGCTTTATATCGGCTGGATGCCATTGTCATGCTAACCTGCTCATATGATGAAAATCGACAGAACCCCCGCCTCCCTGATCGTTCCCAATCCCGAGGATCCCCGCCTGACCGAGCGCGTCGCCGGGACCGACCAGATGGGTGCTGCGGTCGAAATCCGGGTGCCGGTGGAACGGCCGCTGACGCTGTATCTGAACGCGCAGGAGATCGTCACCATGATGACGATCGGCGACTACCCGGAGTATCTGGCGCTTGGCTATCTCCTGAACCAGAACATGCTGAAATACGACGACGTCGTCACCGAGGTCGAGTACGACGACGATCTTCAGGTGGTGGTGGTGCGCACCGAACACCACACCAACTTCGAGGCAAAACTGAAGAAGCGT
>PNLC01000105.1 GCA_013822885.1 Bradyrhizobium sp. | reverse complement strand
TTTAATCCCCGTGCAATCATGGACGACGACTTCGTCAAGTTTGAGAAGTCAATGGAGGCGATCGGCACCGTCGCCGATCCGGTGGCGCGATCCCGCGGCGTCATGCAGGCCGCGGAATAAAAATTCGGGACCGGCCGACGACGGCCGGTCCCTCTTCTTTCGAATCCGAAGTCCGGTCGCGATACTTCTTGGCCCCGCTACGCGGCGATCTTCTGCAGCAGCGCCATCAGCGCTTCCGGCGCGGTGACGTTCGGCGAATGGCTGGCGTCGATCTCGTGGTAGTTCCAGGCAGGGTCGCTTTTGGCGTGGCGCGCGAACGGGCCGAACGTGTCGGCCGGCGTGATCCGGGTGGCGTAGATATAGCTGCGCGGCAGCGTCAGCGGACCACCCTCCAGTTTCAGCTTCGCCTCGAAACACTTGATCGGCATGTCCACGCGGCGCGGCGCGAGCCATTCGACATCGGCGGGCGAGGTATCGGATGGCGTCGGATTCGGCGGCACGCGCCAGCTGCCGGACTGTGTCAGTTCCTGCATCCGCAGCACCGCCGCCTGGTTCAGGTCCAGCAACGATTGTCCGTCGCCGGGCACGAAGGCATCGATATAGATGAGCTGGCTGACCTTGTCGCGCGCACGGTCGGCGACGCCGGTCGCGACCATGCCGCCATAGCTGTGGCCGACCAGCACGATGTCGCGCAGGTCCTCGTACTTGATGACGGCCAGCATATCCTCGATGTGCGAATTGAGATCGATCGACGGGTTGGCCAGATGCGCGCGATCGCCGAGGCCGGTGTAGCTCGGCGTGACCAGGCGGTGACCGGCCGCCTGCATCAGCGGGTGCATCTTCTTCCAGGCCCAGCCCGCCGACCACGCGCCGTGACAGACAAGAAAGGTTTTTGAGGAGGCTGCGCTCATTGGGGCTGTTTCCTGAAGTTATTGTTGAAGGCTTGAATTGCGATAGTACCTGCCCGTGGCGTCGTGTAAACGACGCGGCAATTCAGTTTCGTCATTCCGGGGCGGCTCACTTCGCCTCTCCCGCTTGCGGGGGAGGCCGACGCGCTCGAAGGGCGCGGCGGGTGGGGGCTCTCTCCACACAGAGAATCCCGATGCGGAACCACCCCCACCCCAACCCTCCCCCGCAAGCGGGAGAGGGAGCGCAGCGCCGATGTCGCGGCACCCTGGGCCTCATATGCGATTGCCCCGGAATGACGGAAGGTATGACTGGGAGATATAAAGAGTGGAGCTAACCACCTACGCGATCCTGCTGGCCGGCGCGCTCGCCGGCGGCTTCGTCTCTGGTCTCGCCGGCTTCGGCACGGCACTGATGGCGCTGGGGATCTGGCTTTACATCGTGCCGCCTTCGATTGCCGTGCCGCTGGTCCTGATCTGTTCGGTCAGTTCGCAGATCTCGACGCTGCCGTCGATGTGGAAGGTGATCGACTTCAAGCTGGCCTTGCCCTTCGTTGCCGGCGGCCTCATCGGCATGCCGATCGGGGCGCTGCTGGTCGCGCGCGCCGACCCGCAAACCTTCAAGCTCAGTGTCGGCGTCATGCTGCTGGTGTTTCCGACCGCCCTCTATTTCATCCGGACGCCAATGGCCTTTCGCTTCGGCGGCCGCATCGCCGACGCCTGTGTCGGATTTGCCGGCGGCATTCTCGGCGGCCTTGCCGGCCTGTCGGGCCCACTACCGATCTTATGGGCCAGCATACGCGGCTGGACCAAGGATCAGCGCCGCGGCGTCTTCCAGATCTTCAATGGCACCGTACTCGGCGCCGCACTGATGCTGCAAACCGCGACCGGCTTCGTCAAATGGGACGTGCTCTGGCTGGCGCTGCTGGCGATGCCGGGAACGCTGATCGGCGCACGTATCGGCATGCGCACCTATCATGCCCTCAACGACCGAAACTTCTACGACATCGTGCTGGCCCTGCTGTTCCTGTCCGGACTCGGATTGGTGTGGAGCAGCATTGCTCCGAGGTAGCAGCGCATGGCCGCCATGTGCACCGAGCAGATTGCTGTACGCTGAACGGCAAAGCGGCTATCCACTCGCGCCATGTCCTCACGCGCCATGTCCTCCCCCGCCTCGCGCGAACGCCTCGGCCTGCTGCTGGGCTTCATCGGCATGGTGATCTTCGGCGGCACGCTGCCGGCGACGCGGATCGCGGTCGCGGAGATTGATCCGATTGCACTGACCGCGCTGCGCACCGCCATTGCCGGGGTGTGCTCGCTGGCGCTGCTGCTCGTGCTGCGCCGTCCGCTGCCGCCGCGCGCGCTCTGGCGGCAACTCGTCATCGCGATGCTGTGCGTCGCCGTCCTGTTTCCGCTGCTGATGTCGATGGGGATGCAGCGGGTCGATGCCTCGCATGGCGGCGTGGTGCTGGGCGTTTTGCCGATCGCCACCGCGCTCGTCGCCGTTGCCATCACCCATGAGCGGCCGCGGCCGTTGTTCTGGATCGCTTCGGTCGCCGGCGCCGCATTGGTGATCGCGTTTTCCTTGCGCCAGGGCGGCGGCACCTTCTCGACCGGCGACCTGCTGCTGTTCGCGGCCGTGGTCGTCTCGGCCATCGGTTATGCGTTCTCCGGCCGGCTCACCTCGCACATGCCAGGCTGGGAGGTCATCAGCTGGATCCTCGTCATCGGCCTGCCGCTCTCCATACCGGCGGCTGTGCTGACGATGCCGCACGATGTCGGACAGATCGCGCTGAAGCCATGGCTCGGGCTGCTCTATGTCGCGCTGTTCTCGCAATGGATCGGCTTCTTCGCGTGGAACGCCGGCATGGCGATGGGCGGAATCGCGCGGGTGTCGCAGGTCCAGTTGCTGCAGCCCTTCGTCACGTTCGCGCTGGCGGCATTCTTCAACGACGAAACCATTACGCTGCAGATCCTGCTGTTCGCAGCCGCCGTGGTGGTGACGGTCGCGATCTCGACACGCACGCGCGCAAAACCTGCGGCGGCGCCGCAGCGGCAGGACCGCGAGCCGCCTCAGCTGGCGGCTTCCTGATCGAGCAGTATCGGACTCTCGGCAACCAGTTCGGCCCTCGTCTTGTCCGAACGGACGACACGAAGCAGCACCCGCGCCGTTTTCAGGTGACCCATCGTCACGCTCAACCTTATGATCTGGCTGAGTGAAACGTCGCGCATCGAATCGTCGGAAATCTGCGTCGCGATTTCGATCGCGCGCTTGATGCCGGCCTGGTATCGCTCGCCGTCGGCAGCCCGCTTCTGCTCGGCATTGCGCCCGCCGGCCGCCGCCATTGCCTCGGCAATGGTCGCGGCGGAGACGCAGATTTCCCTTATCTTGTGAGCCGCGCCGATATCGCCCAGCGGCTGCTCATCGGCGATTTCCCAGACTTCCGGCCGCCGATCCTTGCGAAACCAGCTCATCGCGCAAGTCCTTTCGGCCGGAAACATATTCCGACACCGAACAGGACTGCAAGAAGGCACCTCACTCGGCGGCCGAGATCCGGCCAAACTCCGTGACCTGCATCTCGAACAGCCCGCGATAGATCCCGCCGGGACGCGCGGTCAGCGCGGCGTGGGTTCCCTGCTCGACCACTTCACCGCGGTCGAACACCAGAATCCGGTCGAGGCTGCGCACCGTCGACAGCCGGTGCGCGATCACGATCGAGGTGCGTCCCTTCATGAGCCGCTCCATCGCCTGCTGGATCAGTCCTTCCGATTCGGAATCGAGGCTCGATGTCGCCTCGTCCAGGATCAGCACCGGCGCATCCGCCAGGAACGCACGCGCCAGCGCGACGCGCTGCCGTTCGCCGCCCGACAGCTTGACGCCGCGCTCGCCGACCAGCGTGCCGTAGCCCTTCGGCAGCCGCAGGATGAAGTCGTGCGCATTGGCGAGCCGCGCCGCCTGCTCGATCGCGGCGATGCTCGCGCCGGGCCGGCCATAGGCGATGTTCTCGGCCAGCGTGCGGTGAAACAGGATCGGCTCCTGCTGCACGATCGCGATCTGGCTGCGCAGCGATTGCTGCGTGGCCAGCGCGATGTCCTGGCCGTCGATCAGGATCTTGCCGCCGCTGACGTCGTAGAGGCGCTGCACCAGCTTGACGAAGGTGGTCTTGCCGGAGCCGGAACGCCCGACCAGGCCGACCCGCTCGCCGGCGCGGATCTCCACCGACAGGCCGTCATACAGCGGCGCGCGATGGCCGCCATAATGGAATGTCACCGCGTCGAACACGATGCGGCCGCCCTGGATGTCGATCGGCTTGGCGTCCGGTGCATCGGCAATGCCGATCGGCTCATCGTGAATGGCGACCAGTTCCTCCATGTCGTTGACCGAGCGCTGCAGGTTGTTGATGTGCATGCCGACGTCGCGCAGATAGGCGTGGATGATATAGTAGCTCGTCAGCACATAGGTGACGTCGCCCGGCGTGGCGCGGCCCGCGATCCACAGCAGGACCGCGCCGCCGATCACCGAGGCACGAAAGCACAGCAGCACCGCGAGTTGCGCCGTTGAGGTGTAGTTGTAGCGCAGCCAGGTCCGCCGCACGCGCGTGCGCCAGCGGCCGATGACGCTGGCCAGCCGTGCGTCCTCGCGCGCTTCCGCGCCGAAGGATTTCACCACCGCGTTGCAGGTCAGCGCATCCGCCAGCGTGCCGCCGACTTTCGTGTCCCATGCGTTGGAGACGCGCGCGGCGGGAGCGATATAGTTCACCGAGAACGCCAGCGTCATCGACACGTAGATCACGGTGCCCACCCCGATCACGACCCCGAGCACCGGCCAGTGCAGCCCGAGCAGGATCATCGAACCCAGCAGCACCAGCAACGACGGCGCCAGCGCCATCAGGATGGTGTCGTTGAGCAGGTCGAGCGCCCACATGCCGCGCGTGACCTTGCGCACGGTCGAGCCGGCAAAGCTGTTGGCGTGCCAGTCGGTCGAGAAGCGCTGCACGCGCACGAAGGCGTCGCGCGACACGTCGGACATGATCTTCAGCGTGAACGGCACGATCGCTTGCAGGCCGGTCAGGCGCAGGATCATCGACACGAGCCCCAGCGCCACGATCCAGCCGAACGCCGTGAACGCTGCCCGCTGCGCCGCCGGATCTGACGGACCCGATGTCAGCGCATCGACCAGCCGGCCGGAGAAGATCGGCATGAACAGGTCGGCCGCGGTCGCACCCAGGAGGCCGCCAGTGACGATGGCGGCCCGGCCGGGCTGTTGCAGCCAGTGTCGAAACACGAACGGAATCACCACGCGGATCGCCGCGGGTCGCTTGTCCTTGAGAGCGGTCATGGCGTCATCCGGCTGCGCGTCCGCGCAAACGCCGGCTCCATCTGGTTGACGCGCGGCCGGCCTCGAGCCGAACGCAAGCGTCGTTGAAGAGTTCGATTAAGTCGTTGGGAAGTTTGGAAATCGGGGATTCAGTCCCGATCAGGGCCGGTGGGGCTCGCGCTCAGCGGCGCGATCGAAATACCAGCACGAGCATCGGACGCGAGGGTGCGATCTGCGAATACATCGAAATCATGCAAATCTCCCCGGTTCGAGCGACAATGCGCTGGTTATAAATGCATCGTCGATGATTTGCAACATGACAAGGGCGTGATCGCGTGGGTCGCCACGCCGCTAGTGCGCATCGCCTCCGGCCACCATCGCGGAAGGCTTCTTCAGCGTCAGCACCAGCACGCTGAGGCCGAGATAGAACACCGCCAGCATGAAGAAGGTATCGCCATAGCTCATCACCACCGCCTGGCGGTGCACGATCTGCGACAATTGCTTCAGCGCCATCAGCGCGGCGTCGCCCATGCCCTGCATGCGCTCCGTGAACATCTTGAGCGTCTCGACCGCGGTGGCGTTGCCCCAGGTGACGCTGTCATGCAGGCGCGAGATGTGCAGATCGGTGCGCTGGTTCAGCACCTGGTTGATGACCGCGAGCCCCACCGCGCCGCCGAGATTGCGCGTCAGGTTGAACAGCCCCGACGCGTTCTTCACCCGCTCCGGCGCCAGCGTGCCGAGCGCGATGGTGTTGATCGGCACCATCGCCATCATCATGCCGACGCCGCGCAGGATCTGCGGCACCAGCAGTTCGAAGAAGTCAAACTCCTTCGTGATCCAGGTCATCTGATAGGAGCCGAGCGCGAACAGCACGAGCCCGATCGCGATGATATAGCGCATGTCGAACTTCACCATCAGCCGCCCCACGATCGGCGCGGTGAGGAACATGGCGACACCGGAAACGAACATGGTCTCGCCGATCATCAGCGGGCTGTAGCCGCGCACTTCCGCGAGGTAGCGCGGGTATATGTAGGTGAGACCGTAAAGGCCGATGCCGACACCGAACGAGAGCAGGCAGCCGAGGCCGAAATTGCGGTCCCCGAAGGTCCTGATGTCGACGATCGGCTCCTTCACGCTGAGCACCCGCCAGAAAAAGGCGAGCGCCGAGACCGCACAGATCGCCGCGCACACTGCCACGGAGGTGTCTTCGAACCATTGCGACTGCGGCCCCTCCTCCAGCACGTATTGGAGCGTACCGAGAAAGCCCGCCATGAACAGGAGGCCCCACCAGTCGAAATGTTCGAGCAGCGCGAAGTTCGGCTGGTCGAAATCGACCAGCGCCAGCACGCCGATGGTGATGCCGATGCCGGGTATGATATTGATGAAAAACAGCCAGTGCCACGACATCAGGTCGGTGATGTAGCCGCCGACCGTCGGTCCGATGGTCGGCGCCAGCGTCGCGACCAGGCCGATGATGGGACCGACGATGTGGAATTTCGAGCGCGGAAACACCGTGTAGGCGGATGCGAACACGGTGGGGATCATCCCGGCGCCGAGAAATCCCTGCAGCGCGCGCCAAAAAATCATCTGCTCGATGGTCGAGGCAAAGCCGCAGAACAGGCTGGCCACGGTGAAGCCGGAGGCGGAAATCGCAAACAGCAGGCGTGTACCGAACGCGCGCGACAGGAATCCGGAGAGAGGAATGGCGATCACCTCGGCGATCAGGTACGAGGTCTGCACCCACGAAACCTCGCTGGAACTGGCGGAAAGGCCGGCCTGGATCTGCTGCAGCGACGCCGAGACGATCTGGATGTCCAGGACCGACATGAACATCCCGAACACCATGATGAGAAACGCAAACAGCCGCCGCGGCGGTATGCGGTCGTCGGCCGCGGCATTCATCGAGGGCGAAGCGGTGGTGGCGTCAGCCATGATCTGCTCAGAACAGGCGCCGGACCGTGGCCCGATGGCGCAGGGAAACTACTGCGGTTGAACCGTTCCCGGCGCATCGAGATCGGCCTCGCTGTCCGCATCGGCCGCGCCCTCGCGGGTGTCGACGGTGGCGTAAACCGACATGCCGGCGCGCAGCAGGTTCTGCCTCGCCACGTCCTTTGGCACGCGAATGCGAATCGGCAGCCGCTGCACGATCTTGGTGAAATTGCCGGTGGCGTTGTCCGGCGGCAGCAAGGTGAACACCGAACCCGCCGCGGGTGAAATGCTGTCGACGACGCCGGCGAACTTGCGATGGCCGTAGGCATCGACCGAAATCTGCACGGGCTGGCCGGGACGGATACGCTTGAGCTGGGTTTCCTTGAAATTGGCGTCGATGAAGACCTCGTTGAGCGGCACCACGTAGGCGAGCCGCTGTCCGGCCTGGATGAAGTCGCCGGTGTTGACCAGGCGGTTGGAAAAAGTGCCGTCGACCGGCGCGCGCACCGAGGTGAAATCCAGGTCGCGCTCGGCCTTGGCAGACTGGGTCTGCAATTCCACAAGCTGCGCGCGGGCCTCGGCCTGCTGCGCCTTCGTCACCTCGACATTGTCCCGCGCCGTGTCAAAGGCGGCCTGCGCCGACTTGACTGCCGCCAGGCTCTGGTCGCGGCTGGCTTCGGACACTTCAAACGCGGCGCGCGAGGCAAACCCCTTGGTGCTCAGCGTCTGCTGGCGATCGAAGTCGAGGCCGGCGCGTTTCAACGCCGCGTCCGCGGATGCCAGTTGCGCCTTGGCCTGCTCGGCCGCGCTCTCCAGCGCCGTGACCTGGCGGCCGATGCGGTCGATCGTCGCCTGCTGGGTCGCGATCCGGCTGCGCGCCGCGTCCACCGCGATACGGTAATCGCCATCGTCGATCCTGAAGATGACATCGCCGGCGCGAACGATCGAATTGTCGGCGGGCAGGATCGCTGCGACATGGCCCGCGACCCGCGCGCCGAGCGTGGTGTTGTTGGCGCGGACATAGGCGTTGTCGGTCGAGATATAGAAGCGCCCGATCAAAACGAAATAGACGCCGTAGGCGATGCCTGCGAGCGCCAGCAGCGCGAACAGGCCGAGGAACACATATTTTTTGCGCTTGCCCGGCTTCGCCGCAGCAGGGCTGGCGGAAGGCGCGGCCGGCCTCTCGGTTTCGGCAGGCGTCTCCGCGGGGCGGCGCCGGGGTTCTTCGGCGACCTGGGCTCGCAGCTGGTCCGCAGCCTCCAGCACCGCATCGTCGTTGGCCGATTCCGGCCCGCGAACGACGCGTGCAGCCTGGTCTCTCGCTGCGGCCATCAACGGCCTCCCCATTCAGATGTCGCGATGCCATCGCGACCCAGTCTGGGCGCAGGGACATCGTCGCGTCAAAATGTATCATTGACCGAACGGTTCGGTCAAGGTACGTCCATACGGGACGGATCATAGCGCGAGAACGCCCGCAAAAGCGTATCCCGGGTTGAAATGTTTTTCTTAAAGATAAACCAATGGTTGTATCGCATCCCAACACTATCAGGCCCGGCAGCGACGAGGACAGCTCGAAGCGCCGCCAGATTCTGGACGGCGCGCGCAAGGTGTTCATGGATCTGGGCTTTGATGGGGCGAGCATGAACGAAATTGCGCGCTCTGCGGGCGTTTCCAAGGGCACGCTCTATGTCTACTTCGCCGACAAGAGCCGGCTGTTCGAGGCTATCGTCGAGGACGAAGCGCTCGAAAAGAGCAAGATCGCCTACAATCTCGATCCGCGGCGGGACGCCGAGATCACGCTGCGGGAGTTCGGCCAGGCCTATATCGGGTCAATCTGCCGGCCGGGCGGCGGTTCGTCGATCCGCACGGTGATGGCAATCGCCGAGCGGATGCCGGACGTCGGACGTCAATTCTACGAGAATGTGCTGGCGAAGACGATCAACCGTCTCGCCGACTATCTGCAGGCCCATGTCGGGCCGGACGATCTGGCGATCGACGATTGCGGTCTCGCCGCCGCGCAATTCCTGCAGATGTGCCAGGCGACGCTGTTCCTGCCGTTCGTGTTTCAGGCCGAGCCGGCGCCATCTGCCGAGCGTATCGCGCAAGTTGTCGACAGCGCGACCCGGATGTTTCTCCAGACGTACCGCGCGAAGCCGGTATAGCTACACCCCTGCCCCGGGGGCCCTGCTGCCCGCCGGATATTCCCAGGAACAGAACAGTCTCGGGGCCGTTTCTCCTCCGGAGAGATGAAGCATGAACGAGCCGCTGCCTATCCTGATGGAGAATTCAATCCAGATCGCCTGGGATTATCTCGAGCGCACCGGCGATCTCGGAGACCCCGAGGTTGCGAGCCGTTTCCTGCTCAATTCCGTGGAGCAGATGGTTCGAAAGGGTGAGCGGCGGCGGCTGCTGCTGGCCAACAACGCGATCGATGCCTACCGGAAATTCGCAGCCGAGCGGCTCCGCCTGATCATAGTGTCATAGAGATGAGCGACAACCTCACCCGAAAGCAGACGCCCGATCGCAGCAAGATCGACATGCACCGGCCTCACGAGGTTCACCACTGGACCCGACATCTCAACGTCTCGAAGGAAGACCTGCAACGCGCCATCGACAAGGTCGGCAACTGCGCGGCCGCCGTTCGCAAGCAACTGGCAACCAAATAGACAGCTGTCATTTTGTCGTGAGCCTCGAAGGGAGGTCAGCATGGAATTCGTAAGAGGCGCACTGCTCTGGCTTGTCGGAATTCCCCTGCCGATCATTCTTTTGATTGCGCTCTTCGTGCATCCGAGCTGATCGAGCCGCGGCTGCCATCACCCCGCCGCGGCCATGCCAGTGCAAAGCCTCAAGTGCAAAGCCTGATGTCGGGCCGCATTCGGCAACTTGTCATGTTCAACTGTTACGGTGTCGCGGCCAGCTCTCATCACCGCGCTGCTCTTCGCCGCGTACTGGAAGGGCGTTGGCCGATGCGTTTCCCAGCGCGCAAGGCATCCTGATCGCCAACGCGGGTGCACCCCCGAACTTGACATTTCTTTCTTTTTTGTCAAAATCGTCAAATGGTGACCCGCACCCGCATTCTCGATGCCGCGATGTTGGTATTCCGCCGGCAGGGTTTCCAGCGCTCGTCGATCGAGCAGGCGGCGGAAGCCGCCGGCCTGACGCGGCAGGCGCTCTACCATCATTTCAAATCCAAGGAAGCGCTGTTCCGCGCCGTCATCGAGCGGCTGCACGAGAGCGCGCTCGCCGCCGAGATCGAAGCGGCCAACGCTGCGGAAAAAGCCGGCGGCAGCCTCGCCGATATCCTCG
>PNLC01000104.1 GCA_013822885.1 Bradyrhizobium sp. | reverse complement strand
AATATGATGACCGTGCGCTGTACGAGAAGCTGATCCTCGACGGTTTCCAGGCCGGGCTGTCGTGGATCACAATCCTGCGCAAGCGCGAAAACTTCCGCAAAGCCTTCGACGACTTCCAGCCGGAAAAGATCGCGCGCTACAACGAGAAGAAAGTCCACGCGCTGATGAACGATGCCGGCATCGTGCGCAACCGCTCCAAGATCGAGGGCACGGTGAACAGCGCCAAGGCCTATCTCAAGATCATGGAAGAAGGTCCGGGCTTCTCCAAATTCCTGTGGGACTTCGTCGACGGCAAACCGAAGGTCAACCAGTTCAAGACCACCGCCAGCGTGCCGGCCTCGACGCCGGTCTCGATCAAGATTTCCAAGGAACTCGGCGCGCGCGGATTCAAGTTTGTCGGGCCGACCATCGTCTACGCCTTCATGCAGGCCACCGGCATGGTCAACGATCATCTGGTCACCTGCTTCTGCCACGAGAACTGCAGCGGACAACACCGCAAGCCCCGCCTCAAGTCAAAATGACCGCCCGAAAATCGTCCGATGTCTCGACCCGTGCCTGGCAGCGTATGCTGTCTGGACGGCGGCTCGACCTGCTCGACCCCTCGCCGCTCGATATCGAGATCGCGGATATCGCGCATGGGCTGGCGCGCGTCGCACGCTGGAACGGGCAGACCAGCGGCGCGCATATTTTCTCGGTGGCGCAGCACACGCTGCTGGTGGAAGCCGTGATGCGCGAGCAGATGCCGCGCGTCGACGCCCGCTTTCGCCTGGCGGCGTTGCTGCACGACGCGCCGGAATATGTCATCGGCGACATGATCTCGCCATTCAAGGCGGTGCTCGGCGGCGACTACAAGGTGGTGGAAAAGCGCCTGCTCGCGGCGATCCATATCCGGTTCGGCCTGCCGCCGGTTCTGGCCGATGAAATCACCAAGGCGATCAAGGCCGCCGACCGCGGCGCCGCCTATCTCGAAGCCACGCATTTGGCGGGCTTTTCGCAGGCCGAGGCGAAGCGCTTGTTCGGCCGGGATCCAGGCCTGTCCGAAGCGACCGTGCGCGATTATCTGACGCCGTGGACGGCAGCCAGGGCGGAGAAGCAGTTTTTGGCCCGGTTCAACCTTTTGCTAGCGTGATTGCCTCCCGCAATCCGCTTTCGCCGCCTGATTCGGATGCTTATAATCCCCGGCAAAACAGGACGCTCAGGAACGCTTAGGACCGCCATGATTCATGTCTGCTCGCTTGCCGCACTTCCCGAGACCGTCAGAGCCACCGGCGCCAGCCACGTTCTTACCGTGATGGCCAATGTCGATCAGGTGCAGCGCCCGGCCTCGGTGCTGGAGGCGAACCACCTGAAGGTGTCGATGGACGACATCACCCAGGAGATGGACGGCTTTCTTGCGCCGTCGCAGGAGCATATCGAGCGGGTGCTGAATTTCGTTCGTAACTGGGACCGCAGCGCGCCGATGGTGGTGCACTGTTATGCCGGCATCAGCCGCTCGACGGCCAGCGCCTTCGCCGCCGCCTGCATGCTCAATCCGCACCGCGACGAGATCGAGATCGCCCGGCAGATCCGCGCCCGCTCCCCGATCGCGTCACCGAACCGGTTGATCGTCACCCTTGCCGACAAGGCGCTGGGGCGCGATGGACGCATGCTGCGCGCGCTCGACGAAATGGGGCCCGGCAGCATGATAGTGGAAGGCCGGCCGTTCCGGGTCGACCTGGACTAGCCATCCATTGAACTTTTAGCTGACAAAGCTGCACTCACTGGATTGCAACCAGGCTGCGGACGTGGCCGGTGACCGGTCTGATATGCTTGGAGGCCCGATGTTCGATTTGCCGTTCGATTTCTTCGCGCTCGCGATCGCGATTGTCGCCCTCGCGTTCGCGCGAAAGGCCATGAACCAGGTCTCGGACTTGCGGACACGGCTGGAGGCAATCGGGACGGCCGCCACCGCCACCGCCACCGCCGTGCCTCCACCTCTCACGCCGTTTGAGGCGTTCGAAAAAACGCTGCCACCGGCTTCGCCGGGGGTCATACCAACGCCGCCGCCGCTTATTCCCGATGTTGAACCCACAGCTTCCGCCGAGGAAGAGCAGCAAGCCACTGCCGGTGGCCCTGTAGCACCGCCCCCTCCGCTGCCGCAACCCGAGCGCGGCTTCGAGGAAACCATCGGCACCCGCTGGGTGGTGTGGATCGGCGGGCTGACGCTGGCGCTCGGCGGCTTCTTCATGGTGCGCTATTCGATCGAGGCCGGGCTGCTCGGCCCCGAAGTGCGCACGATGCTGGGCGGCCTGTTCGCTCTCGCCCTGCTGCTGGCCGGCGAATGGACCCGCCGCAAGGAGAGCATCTCCACCATCGCCGCAACGCCGATTGCCAACATTCCGGCGATCCTGACGGCGGCAGGGACGGCCGTGGCCTTCGCCACGGTTTATGCCGCCTATGCGCGGTACGGTTTTCTGGCGCCGGCAACCGCGTTCATCCTGCTCGGGCTGGTGGCGCTCGGAACGCTTGCTGCCGCGCTTCTGCACGGCCCGGCGCTCGCCGGTCTCGGCGTCGTCGGCGCCTTCGTCGCGCCGGTCCTGGTGTCGTCCGGCAAGCCGGATTACTGGGCGCTCTATATCTATCTCGCCATCGTCACCGCAGCAGCCTTCGGTCTGGCGCGTGTGCGTCTGTGGCGGTGGCTCGCGGTCACCACGATCGCGTTCGCGCTGCTGTGGACGTTCCCCTGCCTGCAATGCGGACCGTCGATGATCGGACCGCACGCCTTCCATGTCCTTGCAGGCTTCATCCTCGCCGCACTGCTTGTCGTGTGCGGATTCATGTTCGGTCCGCCCGCGGAGGAGGGCCAGGTGGAGCCGATCTCGTCCGGCTCGCTCGCGGCGTATCTTTTTGGCGCGACGCTGATCGTGCTGAACGGTTTTCATGCCGACACCGCGATAATCGTGTTCGGCCTGCTGGTGGCCGGCACGCTGCTGGTCGCCTGGCGCAGCGATGCCGCCACCGGAGCCGTCGGGGCCGCGGCTGCGCTGGTGTTCGTCGTGTTCGCCGAATGGGCCGTTCGCGCCAATGCCGACATGCTGGTGCTGCCCGGCGGCCCGCTGCCGGGCATCGGACCGAATGCCACGGACGGATCGGTGTCGCTGCATCTGGTCTCGGCCGCGATCTTCGCCGCAGGTTTTGGCGCGGCAGGATTTTTGGCACAGGTCCGCTCCGCCGGACCGATCATACCGGTGATCTGGTCGGCCGCGGCAGTGTTCACGCCGCTGGCGCTGCTGGTCGCGCTCTACGCCCGCATCGCGCATCTCGACCGCTCGATTCCGTTCGCCATTGTCGCGGTCGCCCTCGCCGCGGCCTATGCGGCCGCAACCGAGATTCTTTCCAAACGCGAAGACCGTCCGGGGCTGCAGCCCTCGATCGCGCTGTTTGCGACAGGAGCGCTCGCAGCGCTGGCGCTGGCGCTGACATTTGCGCTGGAAAAAGGCTGGCTCACGATTGCGCTGGCGCTGATGTCGGCGGGTACCGCCTGGATTTCAACGCAGCGGCCGATACCATTCCTGCGCTCGCTGGCTGCGATCCTGGCTGCGATCGTGGTGCTGCGGATCGGCTACGAGCCGCGCATTGTCGGCTCCGCGGTCGGCACCACGCCAATCTTCAACTGGCTGTTGTGGGGCTACGGCATTCCAGCGCTCTCGTTCTGGGCCGGAAGCATCCTGTTGCGCCGCGGCGGCGACGATGGGCCGCTGCGAACGGTGGAATCGGCGGCGATCCTGTTCACGGTGCTGCTGGCATTCATGCAGATCCGCCACGCCGTCAACAATGGCGACGTCTATCGCCAGAGCGCCGGCCTCACCGAGGTTGCGTTGCAGGTCTGCGTCGCGCTGGCGATGGCAATCGGGCTCGAGCGCCTGCGCATCCGCACCGGCAGCGTCATCCACAACGCCGGCGCGATCCTGCTCACGGCATTCGCCGGCCTGGCGGCGGTGTTCGGACTGCTGATGCTGGAGAACCCGCTACTTTGGCATATCGACGTCGGCGGCGCCGTCATCAACCTGCTGCTGCTCGGCTATGCCCTGCCCGCCGTGCTGGCGCTGCTGTTGTCCTATGCGGTGGCGGGCCGGCGTCCGGTCGCCTACGCCAACACGATCGCAGCGGGCGCGCTCATTCTCGCGCTCGCTTACGTGACGCTGGAAATTAGGAGAATCTATCACGGCCCGGTCTTGTCCACCGGTCCAACCACCGGCGCCGAGCAATACACCTATTCGATCGCCTGGCTCGCATTCGGCGTGGTGCTGCTCGGCGTCGGCGTTCTGTTCAACTCGCAGCGGGCGCGTCTGGCGTCCGCCGCGGTCATTGCCCTGACGATCGGCAAGGCGTTCCTGATCGACATGTCGACACTGACGGGCGTCTACCGCGCGCTGTCGTTCATGTGCCTAGGATTGGTGCTGGTGGCGATCGGCTGGCTGTACCAGCGCATCCTGTTCCGCCGGCAAGCGGCGGCGCCGGTAGTTCCGACAGCGCCGGCGACGGGGTGATCGCTCAGGCCACCCTGACCGAGTTGAGGAACTTGCCGACCTCGAGCTTGAGCCGGTTGCTTTCGCTCGACAGCGACTTCGCCGCGGAGTGAACCTGCGCGGACGCCGACCCGGTCTCGGTCGCGCCCTGCTGCACGTCGGTGATGTTGGAAGATACAAGCTGCGTGCCTGTTGCGGCGTGCTGGATGTTGCGGGATATTTCCTGCGTCGCCGCGCCCTGCTCTTCCACCGCCGCCGCAATCGTCGAGGATATCTCCGACATGCGGCCGATGGTGTCGCCAATCTCCTTGATCGCCGCCACCGACTCCTGGGTCGCGGCCTGAATCCCCGATATCTGCTGACTGATCTCGCCGGTCGCTTTCGCAGTCTGCTCCGCGAGCGCCTTCACCTCGGACGCCACTACCGCAAAACCGCGGCCGGCTTCGCCGGCGCGCGCAGCCTCGATCGTGGCGTTCAGGGCCAGCAGGTTGGTCTGGCCGGCAATGGTGTTGATCAGTTCGACCACATCGCCGATGCGGCTTGCCGCCTTCGACAGTTCACTGACGCGGCTGTTGGTCTTCTGCGCCTGCTCCACCGCCTCACTGGCGACGCGGGACGATTCCTGGACCTGACGGCTGATCTCGTTGACGGACGCGGTCAACTCCTCGCTGGCCGCGGATACCGACTGCACATTGGTCGATGCTTCCTCGGAAGCCGCGGCAACAGTGGTTGCCAGGTCCTGTGACCGTTCCGCCGCCCTGGTCAGCGTAGTGGCCGAGGCTTCCAGTTCGGTCGCGGCCGTCGACACCGTCTCGACGATCTCGCCTACCGCGCCTTCGAACGCGCTGGCGAGTTCGCGCATGTCCGCCTTGCGGCGCTCGGCCTGCCGCTGCTCGTCTTGCAACTGCTCGGAGCGCAGTCGTTCCGCCTCGATCATGTTGTTCTTGAAGACTTCGACCGCACCGGCCATCTCGCCGATCTCGTCCTTGCGGCCAAGACCTGGAATTGCGATTCTGAGTTCGCCGCCCGCCAGCCCGGTCATGGCAGATACCATCGAGGCAAGCGCGTTCGAGATCGAGCGGCCGATCAGGAACGACAGGCCGCACACGACGACCACCGAAAGCGCAAGTGCGATCAGCATCCACGTTCTCACGGAATCCCGCGCTGCTGCCTCGGCCGCTTCGGCTTCCTTGTAGAGCCGCTCGACGGTTTGCCCGATTTCGAGCATTACCGGTTCGAACCCTCGAAACGTCTTCATCATGTTGGCGTCGTAGGCTGCCGTTTGCTGGGCGGTCTCGGCCCACGCCGCAAATTCCTTCTGATAGGTGGCGAGTTTCGAGGTGATGTCCGCCACAACAGGCGGAGCGATTGCCACCGCGGACAGAGCCTTCGAAAACTCAACCCCGGACTTCTTTATCTCCGCGACATATTTCTGGTCGCGGCGCAGCATGAAGTCCTTCTCGTTCCGGCGTATCATCAGCATCCAACTGGTCAGACGCGGTTCGTCGATCTCCTTCAGTTTGGTTTCGACACCATGGACTGCGCTGCGCAACGCCCCGTTCAGCCCCAGGGTTTCGTTCAATCCCAGTTTGATCTCCGCGCCCACCAGATTGACGAAATCCGCCGCGTAGGTCTTGAAGCCGCCATGCGCGAGCTTGACCTTCTCGAAAAGCGCGCCGAAACCGCCGGCCCTGGTCAGCGCTTCCAGCCGGCCAAAATCGCCGTCGATCTTGACCACCAGATCGGCATGCGCCTTGGCGTAGGTTTCCTTGCGGCGCTGCTGAAAATTCTTCTCGTTACGCCGCGCCTCGAGCATGTCGATCGAGAGCTGCTTGTTGAGATCGGATATCTCCCGCGCGCTTTTCGCCGCAGAACGCGAAGCATCCTGCGACAAGCTTCCCACCTGATAGATCGCGCCGAATGCGAGGACACCGATCAGACCAACGGCACCGATCGCCATGATCCTGTGGGTGAGACGAATGGAAAAGCCACTCATGCGGGTTTCCTGATGACTGAAATAACTGGTCCGATGCGAACCAAGGCAGATGCATGCGCCTCGCCCGCGGGTTGTCGACCGCGAGCGAAATGCCCAATTCGTGGGCATCATCAGTACAGTCAGTTCTCTCGATTAGTCTTAACGACGGGCCCGTATAATTACTGAGAGGCAGGGAGGAGACCCTGCCAAAGCGCGAACTTGAGCGGCGTCATAGTTCTCAACGGCAGGCTGAGGTGGGCCGAAGTCGTTAACATGTCGGGCAAGTGCCGGCCGAGAACGCGGCCGCTGGAGCCCAGCGGTGAGGCATTCCTGCCGAACGATCGGCAATCCGTCCGTTGACGCGCCGCCGGGCAATGTCCAGCGGCGTCATCTGCAATTCGGTGCCTGGCCTTCAGGCGGCGCGCACCGACTCGAGGAATTTGGCGACTTCGACCTTGAGGCGGTTGCTGTCGGTCGAGAGCGACTGCGCTGCGGAAAGCACGTGGGACGAGGCGCTCTCGGTCTCGGTCGCGCCGCGCTGCACGTCGGTGATGTTGGCGGAGACCATCTGGGTCCCCTGCGCCGCCTGTTGCACGTTGCGGGAGATTTCCTGCGTCGCCGCGCCCTGCTCTTCCACGGCCGCCGCGATCGCCGAGGAAATTTCCGACAGCCTTCCGATGGTGCCCGAGATCTCCTGGATGGCGCTGACCGACTCCTGGGTCGCGGCCTGGATGCCGGTGATCTGCTGGCCGATCTCGCCGGTGGCCTTGGCGGTCTGTTCGGCCAGCGCCTTCACCTCGGATGCCACGACCGCGAAACCACGTCCGGACTCGCCGGCACGCGCGGCCTCGATGGTCGCGTTGAGGGCTAGGAGATTGGTCTGGCCCGCGATGTTGTTGATCAGTTCGACCACGTCGCCGATGCGGGCGGCAGCCTTCGACAGTTCGCTGACCCGGTCGTTGGTCCTTGCCGCCTGATCGACGGCATCGCCGGCCATCCGCGCGGATTCCTGCACCTGACGGCTGATTTCGGTGACCGAGGACGCCATTTCCTCGGTGGCGGATGCGACTGACTGCACGTTGGTGGAAGCCTCCTCCGAGGCCGAGGCGACCGTGGTGGCGAGTTCCTGCGCCCGCTCCGCGGTCGACGTCAGCGTGCCCGCGGATGCCTCGAGTTCAGTCGAGGCCGACGACACGGTATCGACGATCTCGCCGATCATGGCTTCGAAGTTGCTGGTGATGCTGTCGACGCGACGACCGCGCTCGATCTTGGCTTCGGCATCGCGCGCTGCGTCCGCGTCGGCGGCCTTCTTCGCAATCAGCGCATCCTTGAATACCTGCAACGCATCCGCCATGGCACCGATTTCGGTCTTCTCGCCGCGGCGCATGACCTCAGCCGTCAGGTCTCCGCTTCCGAGCGCCTGCATCGGCTTCACGATCGAGGCAATGCCGTTCGACAGGTCGCGAACGAGATAAAGTCCGACGCCGAAGCCGCAGACCATCATCGCAGCGACAACGCCCAGCACGGTCCAGAACGCGAAATTGTATCCTTCAGCGGCCTGGCGTGTGGCGGTGTCCGCGCCCGTATTGTTCAGGTTGATCGATTTTTCCAGGAACGCATCAGACTCGGCGGCGATAACCGCGACCTTCTTGGAAATGGCCTCGCTGGCCTCAGTGGGAATTCGGCCGACGCTCGCGCGCGACAGCTGGATCACCTCCTGGACACCTGCGATATACTTATCCCAGGCACGCGACCAGTTCTCGTATATCGAGCGCTCTTCCGGCGAGGAAATCAGCGGTTCGTAAGTCTTGCGATCTTTGGCGATCCTCTCGAGAATGCCGGCCAGCCGCTTGTCGTTGGCCGCCTTGGCATCGAGCGTTTCCGCCATCACATGAGCGCGCAGCGCGATGCGGAACAGGTTGATGTCCGTACGCAATTCGCCAAGCACCCGCACACTTGGAAGCCAGCTCGAGGCGATTTCCACGGTGTGGGCGTTGATCATCTGCATGCTGCGGATCGCCAGCAGGCCCATGCCTGACATGGCAACCAGCATGAACGCGATAACGGCGATGACTTTGGCTCTGATCGACAGCTTGGACATATTTGGCCTTCTGCAAATGACGACGGCCGGCGCTCCCGGAAGAGGCCCGTGCCATCGAATTCCTATGAATGTTCGGTTGATTTCCGAAGCGCCGGATATTTCGCGCGAGCCTATAGGGCTGGTTGCAAGCGACGGTTAATATGCAACCCGTAGAAATACCAAGGCATTCGCATGGCGCTGAAGCTGGCAGGACATAAGTTCGCGAGCCCGCATGACTACGGGCTCGCTTTACCGGTCTGGACTCTAACGGTAGCGCGCGTCCGGCGCGATCAATCGGTCGAGCGGCGCAACTCCGGGGCACCATCAGCCTTGGCCGATTCAGACTTGGCGGGCTCGGCCTTGGCCTCGGACTTCACCGGCTCGAGCTTGGCGCTCTCGACCGACGGCGTTTGGACCCGCGACGATACCTCGGCACGTGCATCGGCCGAGCGCGTCGGTTCCTCGCGGCGAAGCAACGACCGCGGCCGCGCCACAGAACGCGCCATCAGCATCTGCGACGCGCCCTGGTGGCGGAAGTCGCAGTAGGCGAAACCCATGCCGGAGACGGAGCCGCGGAAAGAGCGATCGTCCTGCTTGTCGAGATTGAAGCACGGCTCGAACGGCATCCCCTTGATGGAAGCGCAGACAGCCTGACCACGGACCTGAAGCGTATTGCCGGGCAGCCGTACCCGGCGGATCGGACCCGAGCCACTGAACTGGACCGAACCGACGGCGCCGAGATCGTCCATGATCCGGCCGGCACCACGGGTCCCGTCGAAACAGGTGAAAGCGAAAACCTTGCCGGCCACGAACTTGCGGGCCTCGTCGGCATTCATCATCCCGGCCAGCGCAGGGACAACCATCGCACTGGCCGTCACGGCCCCCAACACCAAACGCGCAAGCATGCACCTACTCCAACTTTACAAGAGCGCGGGCCCCCGCCTAAAAAATCTTTACCCGCTGCTTACCATACCAACCGTGGCAACATTGGAGCAGCTTGGTTGGTAAAGTCTGAACAACGTTAGGTTATTTTTACCACGATTCTACCGCGGACCTGCCCGGCAAGAATTTGTGCACCGGCGCCGATGACCTGGTCAAGGTTAATTTCGTGAGTAATTTCAGAGAGTTTTGCCTTGTCCAAGTCGCTGGCGAGGCGGCTCCAGGCGAGCTTTCGCTGCGGTAGTGGGCACATCACGGAATCGATGCCGAGAAGGCACACCCCGCGCAAAATAAATGGTGCGACCGAGGACGGCAGATCCATGCCAGCGGCAAGCCCGCAGGCGGCGATGGCGCCGCCATACTTCGTCATCGAAAGCAGGTTGGCGAGCGTGGTCGATCCGACGCTGTCGACGCCGCCCGCCCAGCGCTCCTTGGCCAGCGGCTTGGCCGGGCCCGACAGTTCGGCGCGATCGATCACCTCGGCGGCGCCGAGGCCCCTGAGATAGTCCGCTTCCGACATCCGCCCAGTGGACGCGATGACGTGGTAGCCGAGCTTTGCGAGCACGGCGGTGGCGACCGAACCGACGCCGCCGGCGGCGCCGGTCACGACGATCGGTCCGCTATCGGGCGTCAGGCCGTGTTTCTCCAGTGCCAGCACCGACAGCATCGCGGTGTAACCGGCGGTGCCGATCGCCATCGCCTCGCGGGTCGACACCCCGTCCGGCAGCCGCACCAGCCAGTCGCCCTTGACGCGCGCCTTGGCGGCATAGGCGCCGAGATGGGTCTCGCCCATGCCCCAGCCGTTGCAGACGACCTTGTCGCCGGCCTTCCACTGCGGATGTGAGGATTGCTCGACGGTGCCGGCAAAGTCGATGCCGGCGATCATCGGAAAACGCCGCACCACCGGGGCCTTGCCGGTGACGGCTAAACCATCCTTGTAGTTCAGCGTCGACCATTCGACGGCGACGGTCACGTCGCCTTCCATCAATTCGGCTTCGTCGAACTGCGTCAGCGCGACGGTGGT
>PNLC01000103.1 GCA_013822885.1 Bradyrhizobium sp. | reverse complement strand
GCTGACACGCCGGGCGGACATCAGCAGATCGAGCGCGTTGGCATGACCGACGATGCGCGGCAGCATCCAGCTGATGCCATGCTCGGCGATCAGCCCGCGGCGGGCGAACGCGGTCGTGAAGACGGTGTTGTCGGCCGCGAAGCGCAGGTCGCAATAGAGCGCGTGGACCAGCCCGATGCCCGCGGTGGCGCCGTTGAGCATGCCGATCACGGGTTTCGGAATCGCCGGATAGTAGGCGTAGCGGGTCTGCCAGTCGGCCCGGCGGTTCATGTCGAACGGCGTGTTTTCGCCGCGCCTGATATCGTTCGGATTGATCTCCTTCAGCGCCTCCATGTCGGCGCCCGCGCAGAAGGCGCGACCGGCGCCGGTGAGCACGATGACGCGGACATTGTCGTCGGCGCTTGCTGCCTCCATCGCCTGGCGCACGTCGCGCTCCATGGTCGCCGTCCATGCATTCATGCGATCGGGCCGGTTGAGCGTGATGGTCGCGATCTTGTCGCTGACGTCGTAGAGGATGTGCTGATAGGTCACCGCGATCTCCCTGTCGTTTCTGTCATTGATTTTTGCGCGCGCTGGCCCTTCGGCCGCGCCCGGTCAGGCGAACGACACTATCACATCCGCAAATTTTGAAAGATTCTCGAATGCGCGGACAAAATTCCGCGTGGCGGCTATTCCGCGGCTTGCAGCATCACCGCGCGCGGCGTACGCGCCAGCCAGCCATGAATGAAATTCCTCAGCCAGGCGCGCTCGGCCAGGTCATGCACGGCGCGACCTTCGAAATGAAGATGGCGCGGATGCGCGCCCGGCTGGTCCATGCGGACGCAACCGCGCGTAGTCCAGCGATGCATCATCGCGTACGTCACGTCGGGATGGAACTGGAGGCCGAACGCGTGGCCGGACCGGAACGCCTGCACCGGGAAGTCATCGCCCTCGGCAAGCAGTTCAGCGCCGCCGGGCAACTGAAAACCCTCGCCGTGCCAGTGGTAGACGCGCTGAGGCCAGTCCGGGCAGAGCGCGTGTCCGGCGGCGGTCGGACGGATCGGGTAATAACCGACTTCCACCCGGCCTTCTTGGTGCGGGGCGACCTGCGCGCCCAATTGTTTCGCCAGCATCTGCGCGCCGAGGCAGATGCCCAGAAACGGCCGGTTCTCGCGCAGGGGAATTTCGATCCAGTCGATCTCGCGGCGAACGAAATCGTCGGGGTCGTTGGCGCTCATCGGGCCGCCGAAGACGACAGCACCGGCGTGCCGATCGAGCGTCTCCGGCAGGGCATCGCCAAATCGCGGACGTCGGATGTCGAGAGGGTGGCCCAGCGCACGCAGCGCATTGCCGACGCGGCCCGGTGTCGACGTTTCCTGGTGAAGAACGATCAGGACCGGCAGCAAATTGGCCGGGGCAGGCGCGAGTGTGGTACCGCCGCCCGGGAAGGGCAGGATGTTGTCGCCATTCTTGTTCGACCGGAACGACATCGGCGTTGCTCAGGCACCTCGAAGCAGGACCATACCTAAGTGAGTATTAATTTCGGGTGATGTTGCGCACACCCACATGACAGCTAATAAGCAAATCGTGGGCCAGACGCGGTCCCGCCCGCGCTCGCGGGTCCGCACAGCCTTTGGTTAAGGAAAATCGGCGTCTTTCTCAGCGCTGGCGGAGCTGCAGCCGGCCGACCGCGCCGAGGATAAATGAGCGCGGAAACAGCCGCAGCAGGAACGGCACCATCTTGATGCCAATGCCGGGCATGACTGCACGCTTGTTAGCCATCAGCCCGCGATACGCCTGCTGTGCGACGCTGGCCGGCAAAACCTTGAGCACGGCCGAGTCAAAGCCGGGCCGGAATCCGGCGCGCGCCTGAAATTCCGACGGTACCGGACCGGGACAGAGCACCGTCACCCGCACGCCGTGCGGTGCCAGTTCGGCACGCATCGCCTCCGTGAACGACAGCACATAGGCCTTGGTGGCGTAGTAGACCGCCATTCCCGGACCCGGCAGGAAGCCCGCGATCGAGCCGACGTTGAGCAGCCCGCCGCGATGGCGGATCAACTGGTCGGAGAACCGCAGCGTCAGATCGGTCAGCGCGCGGATGTTGACGGTGATCATGTCGAGCTGGTCGGAGCGATCGCGCTGGACCGCCCTGCCGAACAGGCCGAAGCCGGCGTTGTTGACGACGTACTCGGCCTCCACGCCGGCCGCGGCCAAAGCCTCGGCAATCCTGTCGCCGGCATCGGGCTGGACGAGATCGCAGGGAATGACGATCGGCGCTTTGCCGCCGGCGGCGGTGATTTCTGCCGCCAGCGCAGTCAGGCGATCGGCGCGCCGCGCCACCAGCGCCACGCGGTGACCATTGGAAGCGAAAACGCGCGCCAGCTCGGTGCCTATTCCGGCAGAAGCGCCGGTGATCAGCGTTACACGCTCGGTCACGATGGAATGCTCTTGACTGTCAATTTCAGAAGGCTGCGATAGCGGCCGGACGAGAGCACAGCCACATGGTGTGACGCAAGCCACACGCTTGGCATACGACCATGCACGGGAAAGCTCCCGATCGATTGAACCTCGGCATTTTAAGGGCTCTCGCGTACTCGCGGCCGCCGGCGCGTCACATTAAAGTTACGTCATGTGGCGCGGCGTACCTTCGATAACGTGTAGCGCTGCACGGTTACGTCGCGGCGGCTGCAGTTTTGGAAATCCCGCCCGAGGCCACCTCCTGCTGATTAGCCACGCGATGCTTGAGATCGAGGCGATCGCGCGACGAAATGCCGAGCAGGTCCGCCGCACGCCACACGACATTGTCCTCGAACTCGCTGACCTGGCCGTCGGCGTAGACCACCTCCCACATCATCTCGATGATGCGGAGCCTGCCCTCCTCGTTGACCGAACGCATGATGACGCTGGTGAAACGATAGAGATCGACGGCGTCGCCCTCGGCACGCGTCGCCGATGCGATCAAATGATCCGCAGTGCCGGGATCGAGCTTGAACCGGCTCTCAATCAGGCTGTGCAATTTGCGCTTCTCGATCACGCTCGGCTCGCCATCGAGCGAGACGACATGAACCAGAAGCGCGGTTGCCGCCAGGAGATAGCCGGTATCGTCAAACGACAAATCCGGCTCGGCGCTCGGAGCAACGATGTCGGCAATGAATTGGCGCAGTCCGTCCAGCATCGATCTACCTGCAAAAAAATTCGGGAAACTGTTGGTGGAATATGGGTCGGAAATTCGGTGATCGCAATCGGCTCCGTGGGAGAGGATGTCCTTGCGACGTCATAAAGAGGTTAAATCTATGTCACCTCGCATGCGACTGAAACATCCGGCCTGGAGGTTAAACGACGCGCGCAGCAGCGGCACTGAGTGGTAGAGGGCGGCGGATTAAATCGGACTGACAGAACCTGTATGCCCTCGGGCTTGGCAACCGAGCGCCTCCGGCTCAACGGCCGGCCGGACTTTTCGCCGCAGGCCGTGACAGTCAGATTAATTGCAACTCATTCGCATTTGCACTAAAAGCGAACTCATTGTTTCAGCATGAGATTTCTGGAGGAAGCCGATCATGACCCCGTTCCGCTTCGCACTTGGTGCCGCCGTCGCGCTGGGGATTGCTTCGGGAGCGGCACTCGCCGCGGGCGACCTCTCCCGGCAGTCGCCGATCGAAATGACCGTCGATCTCGGCGCGCCCGGCAAGCATGAATTCGCGCCAAAGCAGCTTCGGCTTGAAACCGGCAAGCTCTACAAGCTGATCCTGCGCAACACGAGCAACGATCCGCATTACTTCACCTCGCACGCGTTCTCGCAGATGGTGTTCACGCGCAAGGTTCAGGTGACGCAGCAGCAGAACGGCAAGCCGGTGACGCTCGCGGAGTTCAAGGGCGCGATCCGCGAGATCGAGGTCTATCCGGGACAGTCGGCCGAGTGGTGGCTGGTGCCGGTCGCCGCCGGCCGCGCCAGCGATCTGCGCTGCGACATCAAGACCAGCGATGGCAAGACGCACGCCGAACTCGGCATGCTCGGCGAGATCATTATCGAGTAGCGCGTCAGGGAATCTCGTACACCACGATCTTGTCGGCGATGCCGCGCAGCGCCGCCTCCTTCTGGATCGGGCGGATCGCCTGCTTCTCCAGGATGGTGGCCACGGCGGGTGAATCGATCACCGGGCCGGTGATGTGGATTTCCTGCGACGTCGACAGGCTCTGCACCCTTGAGGCGATGTTGACGGTCTGGCCGAAATAATCCTGCCGCTCGTTGAGCATCACGGCCAGGCATGGGCCTTCGTGGATCCCGATCTTGACCATCAGGTCTTCCCTGCCGCGCTCGACATTGAGCTGCGCCATCGCCGCGCGCATCCGCAAGCCCGCCACGATCGCATGTTCCGGCCGGATGAAGGTCGCCATCACGGCATCGCCGATCGTCTTTACCACTGCGCCCTTTTCCGAGGCGATGATCTCGAGCAGCGCATGGAAATGCGCGCGCACCAGATCGAAGGCGGCGAGATCGCCGACCCTTTCATAGAGCGCGGTAGAGCCCTTGAGGTCCGTGAACAGGAAGGTCAGCGAGGTGATCTTGAGGCGCTGATCGACGTTGAGATTGTCCGCCTTGAAGACATCGCGAAAGGTCTGGTTGGACAGCATCCGCTTGGCGGTCAGGATCGGCTTGCGCTTGCCGAGCAGTTCGTGAAGCGTGTCGTTGGCGACCCAGACCGCGGGAAGCACCCGGTGGTCGGTCTGGTTCTCGAGCGAAAGCCGCAACGGTCCGGGGCGCATCACCGTTGTTCCCGTCGGCGCATGCAGCTTGTTGAACACGATGGAAAACTGCTGACGCTCGCGGGTCGGCTCGCCCTGGATATCCAGGAAATGTGCCGAATGCGTCACCGATTCGAACACGATCACGAACTGATTGGGGATTTGCAGCGACAGCACCGCCTTCTCCCCCGCCGGCAGTTCGATCGCCTCGAGCGAGACTTCGTCGATCAGCCGATTGACCGATTCCTCGCTCAGCTCCATCCCCGAGCTCCAGAACATCTGGCGGTTATATTCCCACAGCGGCAGCGTATTGGGATCGTGCGCGGCGATACGCCTGACACGGGGACTGACGGTGAAGGAAACCTCGACGCGGTCGTCGACGGATGCCTCATAGCCGCGCGCACATAGCGCGCAATTGTAGTCGTCGTGCCGAAGCGACTTCAAAGTGTCGTGCGCTCCGAGCACGCCGCCGCAGCCGGGACAAAGGACATTCCAGCTCAGGTCGAACAGCCCAAGCCGTGCCGAATGCAGGAAGGCCGAGATGACCTTTTCCTCGTCGAGCCCATGCCGGGCTGCAAAGTCCAGCAGGTTGATCCGGTTGAGGTCGCGGTCCTCGCCCTTCTCGATCAATTTTGAAATCGCGTCGACCACCGCAGGATCGGCGGTCTGCCGCAAAACCGAGAACTGGGCCTGGGTGTTGCTCATGAGGATGGCCTAGATGAGGTTACTCGTGCGCTTGCGCAAGGTGGTCTTTTGTTTGACGCGTTTTCTTCACGCGAACCGGCATCCACTTCGCTTGAAAACGCTACGCTAACGCGGCGTGATGGCAAACATCGGCGAGCGGTCGGGCTGGGTCGTCACCACGCCGATCGGCAGCACCGGCTCCTTGTCGACGAGGCCGATGCGGAACGCGGCGATGATCTTCGCCAGCGCCAGCGTCGCTTCGACCAGCGCGAAATGCGCACCGATGCAGACGCGCGCGCCGACGCCGAACGGGAGATAAGCGAATCGATCGGGCGGCGTGCCGGTCATGAAACGCTGTGGGACGAAGGCATTCGGATCGCGCCAGAGTTTTTCGTGCCGGTGCAACAGCCACGGTGCGATCAGGATGATGTCCTTGTTCCTGACCGGTCTGCCCGCGATCGTATCCGGTCCTCCGGCCGCGCGCGCGATCAAAAATGCCGGCGGATAGAGCCGCATGGTCTCGTCGATGACCGCGCGGGTGAATTTCAGCCGCTCGATATCGAGCACACCGTTTACGTCCGCCGCCTGCACCTCCGTCGCCACTTCTTCCTGGGTCGCGGGATCGAGCGCCAGAAGATAAAGCGCCCAGAACAGCGCCGTGGCTGTCGTCTCGTGGCCGGCCAGGATCATGGTCGCGACTTGATCGCCGAGTTGTTCGTCGGTAAAGGCCGCGCCCGTCTCCGGATCGCGGGCGTCACCCATCAGGTCGAACAGATCGCGGGCCGAGGCGCCCTCGTTCTTGCCGGCGGCGCGGCGTTCGGCCATCAGCCGGCCCACGAAGGCGGTCCAGCGTTTGCGGAAGCGGGCGCGCGCGAAGTCCTGCGGGGTCGGCCAGCCCAGGGGCAGCAGCAGATCGAGGAAATGCGGACGCGCCAGCCGCTCGCCATACTCCATCACGAAATCGCGCAAGGCGGCGCCATGCCGATCCATTCCGAACGAGAACATGGTGCGGCCGGCGATCTCTAGCGTCAGCCGTTGCATCGCCTCGCGCAGATCGACCGGCGCGTTGCTGGCAGCCCTGAGCTTGGCAATGGTTTCATCGGTCGCCGTCAGCATGTACGGCACGAGCGTCGACACCGCGCGCGGCGTAAAGGCGGGCGCCAGCGTCCGGCGCTGGTGTTTCCATGCGCGCCCCTCCGCGATCAGCAGGCCTTCGCCGAGGATCGGACGCAGCACGCGCAGGCCAGCCGGCGTGCGCGTATAGTTTTCGTAATTGTCGACCAGCACATGCCGGATCGCATCCGGCGCGTTGAGAATGAAACTGCTGCGGCCGAGGAAGCGACCCTGAACGATGTCTTCTTCATAGGCGCGCTGGCCCCAGCTGCCGATCGGGCTGATGCTGATCGCCTTCATCCGGCCGAGCGCCGTCATGTCGTCAGGCGCGCGCGGCGGGCTCGGCGGCACCAGCCGGGTACGCGCAACCGGCATGTCGTAGACTTCGGCGATGCTCATGGGTGCTACTCTCGCTGCCCGGATGAGCGACGCGATATCCGGGATCGTGCCAGGTCCCGCATATCGCTGCGCTCATGCGGGCTACTGCTCGAACTATGGTACCGATCCGGGGCGCCAAAAAGGCGCATCTATCCAGAGCAGCCACCCCCACAGCTAGTAAGTCAGTTCGGCAACCGCAATCCGGTTTTCCGACGCCGGCCAGGCCCGCGCCACGATCCGCTCCTGGTTGAACAGGGCCACCACCGGCCGGCTGACCTCCGTCGCCGGAAGCCGCAATGTCGTGACCGAGTCCGTCGGCACGCCGGGCTTCACATCCGCGGGCTCCTTGCCGTCGATCAGCACCACATCGCGCGGCAGGCCGAAATAACCCCGCGGACGCGACATCAGCACCACGGCGCCCGCACCGGCATCTGCCGATCCAAGCGGACGCGCGGCGCGCAGATGCACGATCTCGGAGGAGCGCGGAAACGGCGAACGGTAGAGATGGGTAATGGACGAACCCGGCGAAGTCAGCACGATCTCCAGATACCATGTCGGCTCAACCAGCGCCGGCCCCCAGCGGCCATCGGCGCCGGTTTGCGAGGAATGAATCGGCCCGCCGGCCCGTTCGCCAGTCTCGGCGGAGACGCGATAGATTTCCACGAGCGCGCCGGACACGGGCCGGTTGGTGACGACACCGGCCGGGCTTCCCGTCACGAGGCCGCTCAGCCTGACTTCGGCTTCCGGCACGATGCCGATGCGCGACGGTTCGCGGCCGGCGATGAACTTGTAGATTTCGCGAAACGCGCGCGGATGAAACGCCGTCTCGCGATGATCGAGCGCACCCAGCACAAGATTGGTCGCGCCCTTCAGCGCAGGCCCATCGCTCGTTACCCCGGTCGGCTTGCCGGGCTTGCCGACCAAGCGCCCGTCCGGTTGGGCGAACTTGTCGATACCGTCGCTGCGCAGTGTGAGGAACGCCGTGCCCGGCGTCACCTCGCTGTCGCCTTCGTTGAGGCCGCGCAGGAACGGGCCGCGGCCATTGAATTCGCTGCCCGGACCATCGTCCCAATCGTAGACGCCATGGTTGGGAACCCCGCTCAGTACCGCGTGGCTGATCTCGGCGCCGCCGCCATTCTTGATATAGTTGCGGATCGAATAGCCGCCGCGCGAATTGCCGACCAGCGCGATCCGCGATGCACCGGTGCGGCGCTGCAGTTCCTTGACCGCTTCGCCAAGCTCGCGGCGCTGGTCTTCGGTCGAGGAACGGTTGGCCTGTTCCGCCTTGTCGTCGGTGCGCGCCAGCGGATCGGTGAAATTGATCGCGAGCATCCGGTCGCGCGGCACGCCGTTCGATTCCATTCGCCAGAGCGTCGTGATCCATAGCGCCGCATGGTCGCCATTGCCATGGACGAACAGAATCGGGGCCATTTCGCCCGCGGCGCGCGGCGTGGAAGCGCCCTGCGCGAGCGCCGAAGCGCCGAAACTCCCGGCCAGCAATGGCAGCGTTCCGGCACCCTTCAACAGGGTCCGCCGCGTCAGGCTCATTTTGGCTTCACTCGTCATTTTTCAGTACCTTAGCTGTGCTCCAGGTGCCCTCATAACGCCCCCACGACTGGACAGCACCGGGCTTTCGCAGGCATCTGTGAGGGCCTCGGGAATCGCTGCCCAGCCATAGCAGGCCAACCGGAACCGGATATGACCGAACCGCCGAAACGCTCCGATAGTATCACCGCACCGTTGCGGCATTCGGTGTTCCGGCGCATCTGGCTGGCCAGCCTGTTGTCCAACCTTGGGCTCCTGATCCAGGGCGTCGGTGCGGCCTGGGCGATGACGCAGATGACGTCGTCCGCCAACAAGGTGGCGCTGGTGCAGACCGCGCTGATGCTGCCGATCATGCTGATCTCGATGCCGGCCGGCGCCATCGCCGACATGCACGACCGCCGCGTCGTCGCGCTGGTGTCGCTGCTGATCTCGCTGACCGGCGCATCCGCGCTCACCGCACTGGCGTGGCTCAATCTGGTCACGCCCAATGCCCTGCTGCTGTTCTGCTTCATCGTCGGCACCGGCATGGCCCTGATGGGACCGGCCTGGCAGGCCTCGGTCAGCGAGCAGGTGCCGCCCGAGACCTTGCCGGCTGCGGTCGCGCTCAACGGCATCAGCTACAACATCGCGCGCAGCTTCGGTCCTGCGATCGGCGGCATCATCGTTGCGACATCAGGCGCGGTGGCGGCGTTCGCCGTCAATGCGGTGCTGTATCTGCCGCTGCTGGTCGTGCTGTTTCTGTGGAGGCGGGTCCACGAACCTTCGCGGCTGCCGCGCGAGCGGCTCAACCGCGCGATGGTCTCCGGCGTGCGCTACATCACCAACTCCCCCTCGATCAAGATCGTGCTGACGCGCACGCTCGTCACCGGCATCATCGGCGGCTCGGTGTCGGCGCTGATGCCGCTGATCGCGCGCGACCTGCTGCATGGCGGCGCGCAGACCTATGGCGTCATGCTGGGCGCCTTCGGCATGGGCGCCGTGATCGGTGCGTTGAACATCGGCACGGTTCGCAGGCAACTGAGCGGTGAAGCCGCGGTGCGCGCCTGCGCGATATCGCTGGCCGGCGCGATTTGCGCCGTCGCCCTGAGCACGAGTGCCATCCTGACGGCGATTGCCCTGGTGCTGGCGGGAGCGGTGTGGATGCTGGCGGTCGCGCTGTTCAATATCGGCGTGCAGCTTTCGGCGCCGCGCTGGGTCGCAGGCCGCTCGCTGGCGGCGTTCCAGGCCGCGATTGCCGGCGGCATCGCGATCGGAAGCTGGGGCTGGGGTCACCTCACCGACCTCGCCGGCGTCGAGGTGGCGCTGCTGGTCTCCGCCGGATTGATGGCGCTGTCGCCGCTGCTCGGCATCTGGCTGCGGATGCCGCCGGTCGGCGCGCGCCATGAGCCGCCCGCCGAGGCGCTGGCCGACCCCGAGGTGCGGCTGTCGCTCACGGGGCGCAGCGGACCGCTGGTGGTCGAGATCGAGTATCGCGTCGCGCAGGACAACGCCCGGGCGTTTCACAATGTCATGCAGGAAGTGCAGCTCTCCAGGCAGCGCAACGGCGCCTATGGCTGGTCGATCGCGCGCGACATCGCCGACCCCGAATTGTGGACCGAGCGCTATCACTGCCCGACCTGGCTGGACTATCTGCGGCAGCGCAACCGCCCGACCCAGTCCGAGCGCGCCCTGCACCAGCGCGCGATCGATTTTCATCTAGGGCCAGAACCGATCCGTGTCCGCCGCATGCTGGAGCGGCCGTTCGGCTCGGTGCGCTGGAAGGATGACACCCCCGACCGCGCCGCCAACGAGGTCCTGCCGGTGGTCGCAACAGCCGCGGGCAGCAGCACCTGATCGGTCAGGCCATGATGCGCCGCGGCTAATGGGCGCAGAATGGCGCAGGAATAAACCGGCCAGTCCAACTCAAGCCGCTGCGGGATTTCGCGCGGCGAGTTGCCTCCGACTAAAGTGCAAGACTTCGGTGGCCCCTTGGCTCCGCCGAGCGGACAGGAGTGCACCGTTTCGCGCCTGCGAAACGACAACGGCCTTCCCACTTGCGCGATTCACCATGTGCGAATGCACTTCGCACTTGCCAAACTGCCGCGCAAGCCTTTGACTTGCCGAAAGACAAACAAGTCCGCGCCAACAGCGGGCGATCTTTCAACAGGGAGGAACTCATGAGCAAGCGTAGCGATACGAAAACGACGCGCCGCCGTTTCCTGACGGCCGCCGCTGCCGGCGGCGCGGC